>JAUJMB010000004.1 GCA_030447045.1 Rubrobacteraceae bacterium
CGCGGGTCATCTCCAAGATAGAGCGCGAGGACCCCGAGACGCCGGGGATCGTCGCCGAGATCTACCCCAGGACCGGCGGCGCCCTGACCGTGGGCTTCACGGGGCCGCCAGGCGTCGGCAAGAGCAGCATCATCGCCAAACTCATCGAGCTGTACCGCAACGAAGAGAGGCGGGTGGGGGTCGTCTCCGTGGACCCTTCGAGCCCGTTCTCGAGAGGCGCTATTCTGGGCGACCGCATCCGCCTCTCGGACCACTTCCTGGACCCCGGGGTCTTTATCCGGTCGATGGGGAGCCGGGGACATCTAGGGGGACTCGCGGGCGGCTCTAGGCTCGCGGCGATGGCGATGGAGGCCGCCGGGATGGACGTCGTGCTCTACGAGACCGTCGGCGTGGGGCAGGGGGAGGTCGAGGTCGCCTCGGCGGCCGACACGGTGGTGCTGGCGCTGCAACCGGGGGCCGGGGACGCGGTGCAGGCGCTCAAGGCCGGGGTCATGGAGATAGCCGACGTCTTCTGCATAAACAAGGCGGACCACCCGCGGGCGAAGGGCGCGGCCTCCGAGGTCAGGTCGATACTGGAGATAGGCCAGGAGCTCGACCCCGACCCCTGGTTCCCGCCCGTCATCATGACCCGCGGCGACACCGGGGAGGGCGTGGAGGAGCTCAAGGAGGCCATCGAGAGGCACCGCGCCTACCTTGGGGAGAGCGGGAAGCTCGAGGAGCGGCGGCGGGCCGCGCTCAAGAGGTTCGTCGTCGAGTGGGCGACGGACCGGCTGGAGAGGGAGATGCGCGGCCGGCTGGAGCGCGAGGACACGGAGACCATGGAGAGGGTCTACGGCCGCGAGCTCGACCCCATAGCAGCCTCGGAGAGGATCTTCCGGCAGGTCTAGGGCGGCTTGCTGAGCAGACCGAGGCATCGGGCTTCGGAGAGACCAGAGAAGCCGCAGCGGTTTCGGTAACGGGACACTCCGCCGACGAAGGCGGAGCCCGGCGCCTTTCAGATAGACTCTACCTGAAGCCCGAAACCCGATGCCTGAAACCCGTCAGGACCCCCTCAGCCCCGCGTGAAGGGCCATGCCGGCGAGCATCGCCGCGACGAACGCGAAGACGGGGAGGAGGCCGGTGCCGAGTGCGGCTATCGCGGGTCCCGGGCAGAACCCCACGATGCCCCAGCCAACGCCGAAGAGGGCCGAGCCCCAGAGCAGGGGCGCGTCTACCGCCTTCTTCTCGGGCACGGAGAACTTCTCTTCCAGCACGGGACGCCCGCGTTTCGGGACGAGGCGGTAGGCCGGGACGGCGACCAGCAGCGCCCCGCCCATGACGAAGGCGAGGGTGGGGTCCCAGTCCCCGGCGACGTCGAGGAAGCCTATGACCTTGGCCGGGTTCATCATGCCCGAGACGGCGAGCCCGAGCCCGAAGACGAGGCCCGAGACCAGGGCCGCCGCTGCCCTCAAAACGTTCGGCGCCATCAGAAGACGTGCCTGGTCAGGAACACGGTGAGCATCGCCACGCCGAAGAAGGTGGCGGTCGCGGCCACGGAGCGGCCGGAGAGGCGCGCCATGCCGCAGAGGCCGTGGCCGCTGGTGCAGCCCGAGCCCAGGCGGGTCCCGAAGCCGACGAGGAGGCCGCCGGCGAGGACCGCCGGCAGCGGCGCGACCACCGCGACCGGGACGCCCGCCGCCCGCACGTAGGCGAGGGCGCCGAGCACGAGGCCGGCGACGAACGCCGCCCGCCAGAGCGTCTCGCCCGCCCTCAGGGTGAGCAGGCCGCCCAGGATGCCGCTGATGCCGGCCACCCGGCCGTTCAGCAGCAGCATCAGCGCGACCGCCAGGCCGATAAGAAGCCCCCCAACGAAACCGCCCACCGGCGTAAAGTTCCCCATGCCGCCTCCATCCGTTCTTGAGATTGCGCCGCCCAAGAATACTCCCACGGGGCCGGACCTTACAACAAGTTACTCACCGGCCTGCCTCTCGGCTAAAGGTTGGACGGCAGGAGGCGCTCCAAGATCACCACGTCTTTCCAGGCGCCGTCGAGGCGCGCCTCTCGTAGACCCCGACCTCGCGGAAGCCCGCCGATCTGAGCAGCCTGCGGCTCGGCGCGTACTCGACAAAGAAACGCGAGATCAATTTCCAGAAGCCCACGCGCTCGGCGGCCGGGATCAGGGCCCCATCGCCATGCCGCCCGCGCCACTCCCGCATGCCCAGCTGGCGGCGTAGACCGAGAACTCGGCCACGCCCGCGTAGCATTCGCGGGAACGCTCCTCGGAGGTGGCGGCGAATGCCAATTTACCACCGTCCTCCTCGACCACCGGGTGCCTCCCGCCGAACCAGGACCGAACCTCCCCGGCCGTGCGGGCGAGGGTCTCGAAGGTCGCGACGCGCCCCTCGATGCCCCCGTTGTAGATGCGGGCCACCGCGTCGGCGTCCTCGGGAACGACGGGCCTGGCCTGCACGGCGCTACCCCCTCGCCGCAGAGCGGCACCGCCGGCTGCAGTAGACGACGGACGGCCAGTCCCTCGCCCACTTCTTGCGCCAGGAGAAGGGGCGTCCGCAGACCGGGCAGACCTTCTGTGGCAGGTCCCGTTTCCTTACGCCCCGCACGCCGCTATTCTATGAGATACCGCCGCGAACAACGTGGCGTATCTTTTGGCGCGGTAGCGGGGTCTTAGCTGTTGGGCGGCGGAATCCCCCTCCCCGCCGCCTATCTCTCGTGCAGAACTTTCGCCCGTGCGAGTACTCGCCGCCAATGGCGGTTCGTCCTGCGGGGCCATTCGGGGTTCGGCTACGCCAGGTCCACCGCCACCGGCAGGGCCCTGCGTCGCCAGCCGGAGAGGCTGCCGGGGCTCCGCTCGTACTTCTCGACCAGGAGCCGCCGGGCCAGCCCGTCCTCCTCGGCATCTTCGACGACGCGGGCCTTGCCCTTTAGTTCCTCCCCGGAGACCCGGACCGTAACGGCGGGTTCCCTGCGCAGGTTTCTGACCCAATCGGCCCGGTCGCCGCTTCCGGCGAGCATGTAGAGCGTGCGCGTCTCCGGGACGAGCGAGAACCACATCTCGATCTCGTGCGGGCGGCCCGTAACCCTGCCCATGGTTGTCAGGTAGCAGAAGCTCTCGGCCACGAGGGCGTCGAGTTCAGGCATAAGGCTTCGAGGAACGAGACCGGGTTGGGCGAGGGGTAGATGCGCCCGGAGCCGTCATCCGAAATCCAGGGCCTCGAACGTCAAGACCTCAGCTCCACGCGTCGGATCTTGCCGCTCGCCGTCTTGGGGAGCTCCCCGGCCCGGAGCTGGGGGGCGCAGGGGATCGCGATGGCGCCGAGCTTCAGGAGCCCCGTGAGTATGGCCTGCCACTCGGGGACCTTGCCGAGCAGGACCATCACCCGGTCGCCGCGGCCCACGCCGAGGCCGTGCATGGCGCCCGCGAACCTGTTGGAGAGCCGGGAGAAGTCCCCGAAGGTCAGGCGGCGCTCCTCGCCGTCTGCCCCGAGCCAGATCATGGCCGGGCGGTCGTCCGGCCAAGCGTCTACGACGTCGCGCCCGAAGTTGAACCGCTCCGGCGTCTCCCAGCGGAACACCGCGTGGGCTCCCCGTAGGTCCCTATATTAGACAAGGCGCCTCCCTTTCCCCAAAGGTAGCTCTCCTGAAGAGGCATCCTACAAGAGGGACGGGTCACGCTCTTCGTATAAACTGGGTCGGGCGGGACATGAGAGCATTGGAGGGAGCATGGCCGAGAGGGTGGTAGTACTCGGGGCGGCGAGGACGCCGTTCGGCAAATTCGGGGGCGCTCTGGCCTCGCTGGGGGCGCCCGAGCTCGGGGGGGCGGCCATCCGGGAGGCCCTGGACCGCTCGGGTATCGCGGACGAGGAGATAGGGCACTCCGTCTTCGGCATCGTCGTGCAGGCCGGGGTCGGCCAGATACCTTCCCGCCAGGCCAACTCCCACGCGGGCCTACCTTTCTCCCTGACCACGGAGACCCTGAACCAGGTCTGCGCCTCCGGCCTGCGAAGTGCTACGCTCTCCGAGACCATGATCCGGGCCGGCGACTACGAGGTCGTCCTCGCCGGCGGCATGGAGAGCATGTCGAACGCCCCGTACCTGCTCCCGAAGGCGCGCTGGGGCGCCCGCCTGGGCGACATGCCGGCCCGGGACGCGATGATGCACGACGGCCTGCTCGACGCCTTCGAGGGGGTCAACATGGTCCGCTTCGGCGCCGACGGCGCCAGGAGGTTCGGCATCTCCCGCGAGGACCAGGACGCGTGGGCGTTTCGCAGCCACCAGAGGGCCGCCGCCGCAACGGACGGGGGCCGGCTGGCGGAGGAGATCGTCGGCGTCAAGGTGGCCGGCAAGAAAGGCCAGGCCACCTACGTCGAGCACGACGAGCCGATCCGGCGCGACACGACGCTGGAGAGATTGGCATCCCTCCCACCCGTGGACGAGGGCGGCACCGTGACCGCCGGCAACGCGCCGGGCGTCACAGACGGGGCCGGGGCCCTGGTGCTCGCCGGCGAGTCCTTCGCCAGCCGGCGTGACCTCGAGCCGCTCGGGACCATCGTCGCGCACGCCAAGGTCGCCGAGGAGCCGCCGAACCTGCTCACCGTCCCTGGCAACGCGGGGAAGAAGGCCCTGGAGAAGGCCGGTTGGCGGGCGGGGGATTTGGACCTGGTGGAGATCAACGAGGCCTTCGCGGGCGTGGCGATCCACTCGACCCGGATGCTCGGCGTCGACCCGGAGATCGTGAACACGAGCGGCGGGGCGCTCGCGCTCGGGCATCCTATCGGGGCGAGCGGGGCGCGCATCCTCATGACGCTCCTCTACGGTTTGAAGCGCATGGGCGGCGGCAGGGGCCTTGCGACCCTCTGCTCCGGCGGCGGGCAGGGCGACGCGGTGCTGGTGGAGGTGTGAGGCGGGCGGGTTTGAAACCCGCCCCTACGATGGGTTCTGTTGTCCGTGCGGCCGTGCCGGACGCGGATGGTTCGTGCGTCTGGCGGGGGTCTTCGGCTGGGATTCTGGAAGGGAGGCGCCGTGGGCGAGGGTAACGGGAATGGTTCGGACAGCCCTGGCGTGATCGCGCCACCGCCCCTGATCTACGCCGCCGGCCTGGCCGCGGGCCTGCTGGCGAACCGGCTCCGGCCCACGCCTCTCCTGCCCCGGACTCTCTCGAAGGTGCTCGGCTGGCCCCTGGTGGCCGGTGGGATCTCGCTCGGCCTCTGGGGCTTTCGCGAGATGCGGCGGGCGGGGACCAACGTGGACCCTTACCATCCCACGACGGCCATCGTCGAGGGGGGGCCTTACGCGTTCACGCGCAACCCGCTCTACGTTGGGATGGCCCTGGTCTACGCCGGCGTAGGCGCGCGGGCGAACGCGCTCCCGGCCGCGCTGCTCCTCCCGGTCGTCCTCCACCTCGTGGACCGCGGCGTCGTAAAACGCGAGGAGCGCTACCTGGAGGGCAAGTTCGGCGACGAGTACCTGCGCTACAAGGGGAGGGTGCGGCGTTGGATCTGACCGGCGCGCTGCTCCCGCAGGGGGGCCGTTCTCCCGAGCTTGCGCCCTCCGCGTGGGTAGCGCCTGGCGCGGTCGTCGTGGGCGACGTGCGCCTCGGGGAGGACGCAAGCGTCTGGTACGGGGCGGTGCTGCGCGGCGACACGGAGCCCATCCGGATCGGCGCGAGGACGAACATCCAGGACGGCTGCGTCCTGCACGCCGACCCCGGTCTCCCGGCGACGGTCGGCGAGGGGTGCGTGGTCGGGCACAACGCCGTGGTCCATGGCTGCGAGGTGGGGGACGGGTGCCTGATCGGGATGGGGGCGACCGTCCTCAACGGCGCGAAGATAGGCGCGGGCTCCATAGCCGCCGCCCTCGTCCCTGAGAACCGCGAGTTCCCACCCGCTCCCTGATCGTCGGCCTCCCCGCCAAAAGGGCCGGCGAGGTGACCAAAGAGCAGGCCAAATACGTAGAGCGCGGCGCCCGGGAGTACGTCGAGCGCGCCGCCGCGCACAGGGCGTCGCTGCGGCACGCCGGGCGGGACCGGTAGCGCGGAGAGGACCACGGGCGAGACCGACGGTGACGGGGGTAGATCGCGACTATGGCCACGGTCGGTGGTGGCCGGGGAGAGGGAAGAGATGAACCTGATCAGGAAGGCGGCCCTGCTCTTCAAGGGCGGGGAACCGACAGGCGAGCCCGTCGGCGCCGTCCGCGTGGTCGACCCGAGCCCGCTCAACTGGCTCCACATCACGTACAACACCGTCGAGGAGTTGGTGCGCGTCGACACCCAGGGGAAGATACGCCCGGCGGCGATGCGCCGCTACCGCTGGTCGGACGGAGGCCGCACGCTCGAGGTTCACCTGCGCGGGGGCGAGCGCTTCCCCGACGGCGAGCCGCTGACCGCCCACTCGGTCAAGCGCTCCTTCGACGAGCAGGGCCGCTGGGAGGCCCCGCACCCCCCGGGCACGCACTTCAACCTCGACCGCCGCGCCGGTTGCGAGGTCACGGGCGAGCGCTCCGTGCGCCTGCGCTTCCCCGAGCCGGACGGGCTGGCTTTAGGCAAGCTGCGGGCCATGCACATCATGAGCGGGCGCTTTTGGGACGAGATCGGCTTCGGCTACAGGCGCAACGGCACCGGCGAGGGGCACTGGTGAGTGATCGACGCGCCGGGCCCGTGGGGCACCGGACCGTTTATGCTCGCCGAAGGGCACTCGGCGATCGACGCCGAGAGGGCGACCGTTAGCCGCGAGCCCTTCGCCTGCACGTGGCTGTGGTACGAGGATCGCACCCCCACGGTACGCCTCGTCGCGAACACCGACTACTGGGACAAGCGACGGGGGCCGCACCTGCGCGAGGTCGTCTTCCGCAACGACGTCTCGCGTGAGCGGGCGCTCGAGCTCGTCTGCACGACCGAGGGCGAGGTCGATATCCTCACGGAGGTTTCGCCCGCCGACGCCGAGAGGGTCGAGCGCTCCGAGCACGCGAGGCTCGTCTCGATCGACCCCGTGCGGGCCATCGCCGGGGTCATCAACCGCGACGTGGAGGATCTACCGCTCGGGGACAGGCGCGCGCGGCAGGCGCTGAACCTCGCCGTCGATCGGGACCGGCTCGTGCGGGAGGCCATGTTCGGGCGGGCGGCGCCGCTGGCCGGGCTCACGCCCCCGACGGCGCTCACCCTGCTGCAACGGTTCCCGAAGCGCCTCTCGCCCTACCGGCACGACCCCGGCCTCGCGGGCGTCTTCTGGCGCGAGGCCGGGGGCGCCAACCTCTCGGGCCGCCCCTTGCGCGTCGCCGCCCTCGGGGAGGGCCTGGAGCGGGTGGCGCGCGGGGTCGCCGCGGACTTCAGGGGCGCTTTAGGCGTCGAGGTCGAGGTGGTCGTCTACCGGGGCGAGGAGGCCTTGCGGGCCCGGCGCCTGCTGGCGGAGAAGGCCCTCCCCCGGGAGTGGGACGTCCTCGTCCTGGAGCAGACCGCGCAGACGGCGGACGCGCCGCCCCTTGAGCTGCACCGCGCCTTCGTCGGCTCGACCGGCGAGTACCGCGCCGGGCCCGTCGTACCCCGGTTCGAGGCCCTATACGCGGAGCTCGCGAGCCGGACCTCGCAGGTAAGGTTGGCGCAGCTGGCCAACCGTGTGGACCGGTTCGTCTACGATGAGGCCCTGGCGCTCTTTCTCTGCGCGCCGCGGGCGCTCTACGCGGTCAACAAGCACGTCGACTTCACGCCGTACCGCACCACGTTCGAGCTCCCCGAGTGCCGGGTCGGCACCGGGCACTGGTCGCGCCGGTAGCGGGGCGTCGGGCTACCTCGCGTTGCGGGTGCCGCGGGCCTCTATGTAGCCGAGGTGGATGTGTTTGCTGTGGAGGTCCAACTGGTCCTTGTCCACGATCCACCCCCGTTCGTAGCCGAAGCCCAGCTCCCGGGTCCAGTCCTCTGGGCCGATGATCTGATCGGGCCTTCTCGATGCCGGGATGCCCGCGAGGATGCGCCCCACGCCGATCACCTCGGGGCTCGACCCGTTCCCCTCGACGGGCTCGCCGTCCACGTACCGGATGTCCGCGGCCCGGCCAAAGTAGTGCGTATTCGGGAGCCCGCCGGCCCTGCCGTAGCCCTCCGGGATGCGCGGGCCATCCTCGACGCCGTCTATAAAGAAGTGGCCCTCCTTGAAGACGTCCACGCAGATCCTGTGCTCGCCCGCCACCGCGCGCAGCGCCGCTACGAGCCTCGGGTCCACGACGCCACTTCTCAGGTCTTCCGCGGCGTCCCCGGAGGCCCCGAAGTCCTCGTCTCCGAGAAGCTTCCGGACCGCAGGGCCGCCCCGGTCGTCGTCCGGTCCCAGAAACCCCGGGTCCAGGATGCCCCTTCCGAGGCCGGGCGGGCAGGCCGGGTCGAGGTTCTGCCGGTCGAGGCCGTCCGGCGGGCCGCAGGAGGCGGCCAGGAGGAGCACGGCCGCTAGGGCCACGGCGGACGCCAGAGCGCGTCTGGGCGCCGGGGACGAAGATCCAACCTTCACCCGACTATTCTACGACGCGAAACCCCGGAGCCGGGCACCACGGCGCAACCAACGGCGCCGGATCGGCCCGACGCGGCCGGCTCCGGACAAGGCCTTCGAAGCAGTTCCTGATGCCTCTACCCAGCTTTCTCCGCGGGCGTGGAGGGCACCAGGTTTCGCACCTCCCTGAGCGCCACGGAGAGGGTCGCGAGGTCGAAGGCGCCGCTGGCGTTTATGTCGGAGAGGACGTGGAGGGTGCGGTCCACGGCGCCGCCGTTGGAGGAGATCCAGGCCTCTATCCGCTCCGGCACCGGCGTCTCTTCCGGCGTATCCCTGAGGACGCCGGCGGTCATGGCGGCCTGGAGGCCGTAGACGTCGTCGCGTAGGGCGGCGCGGGCGAGGGCCCGCCAGCGGTTGTCGCGGGGGAGGGCCTCGACGTGGTGGCGGAGCCAGTGGATCCTGAGCCGGTCCCCGAGCGCGAAGTACACCTCCGCGGCCGTCTCGGGCCTCTCCCCGGCCGCGACGGCGACGTCCACGATGTCGAGCGCGCTGAACATAGCCCCGAAGGTCGAGACCCGGTGGGCCAGACCTTCCGGCACGCCCCTCTCCATGAGCCGTGCGGCCGCCTCGTCGACGGCCTTCTTCTCGCCGTCGATCATGAAGCGGTGGATGCTGCTCGCGAGGTTGGGCGCCTCGTCCCTGAAGTACGAGACGGTAGCTGAGATGTCTAGAGGGGGGCGGCGGTTGCGCAGGAGCCAGCGCGTCGAGCGCTCGACGAGCCGGCGCCACTCCAGGAGCATGTCGGTCTGCACCTTCGCCCCGACCTCGTTGTCCAGGGACTCTACGGCCTCCCAGGTCTCGCGCATGTCGAAGACCTCCACCGCGGCGGTGAAGGCGCGCGAGATGTCGGCAGGGCCGGCGCCCGTCTCCTCCCCGAGGCGAAAGACGAAAGAGGGGCCAGCCCGGTTGACGAGCCCGTTGGCCACGCGGGTCGCCACGATCTCGCGCCGCAGCCGGTGCTCCTCCATCCTGCCCCCGAACCGCTCGCGCAAGGGTGTCGGGAAGTACCGCACGAGCTGCTCCGAGAGGTAGGGGTCCTCCGGCAGGTCCGAGTCCAGGAGCTGCCTGTAGAGCGTGATCTTGGTGTACGACAGCAGTATGGCGAACTCCGGCGCCGTGAGGCCGCCCCCCTCGGAGCGCCTCTCCGCCAGCGTCTCGTCGGAGGGGAGCACCTCGAGCTCCCGGTTCAGCGCCCCGGATTGCTCCAGGTGCCGGATGTAGCGGACGTGGACGTCGACCATCGGGTGGGCGAGGGCGAGGGCGTTGCTTATGGCCAAGGTCTGGTCGTAGTTGTCCCTGAGGACGAGCTCCCCGACCTCGTCGGTCATGCTCGCGAGGAGCTCGTTGCGCTGCTTCTCGGTCAGGTCCCCGGACGCGACGATGGCGTCTAGCAGGATCTTGATGTTCACCTCGTGGTCGGAGCAGTCCACCCCGGCGGAGTTGTCCACGGCGTCCATGTAGATCCGGCCACCCGAGAGCGCGTACTCGATCCTGCCGGCCTGCGTGAACCCGAGGTTCCCGCCCTCCCCGACCACCCGGCACCGCAGTTCCCTGCCGTCCACCCGCAACGGGTCGTTCGTCCGGTCGCCGACCTCGGCGTTGCCCTCGGTGCTCGCCTTGACGTAGGTGCCGATGCCCCCGTTCCAGAGGAGATCAACCTCCGCCTTGAGCAGACCGTGGATGAGCTCGTTCGGGGTCAGCGAGTCCGCCTCCGTGCCGAGCAGCTCCTTTACCTGCGGCGAGAGCGGCACGGACTTGGCGGTGCGGGGAAAGACGCCGCCGCCCTCGGAGATGAGGCTTGTGTCGTAGTCCGCCCACGTCGAGCGCGCCATGTGGAAGAGACGCTCGCGTTCGGCGAAGCTCGTCTCGGGGTCGGGGTCCGGGTCTATAAAGACGTGGAGGTGGTTGAAGGCGGCGACGAGCTTCGTGTGCCTGCTGAGTAGCATGCCGTTGCCGAAGACGTCCCCGGACATGTCGCCGATGCCTACCGTCGTGAAGTCCTCTTCCTGGACGTTCCTGCCGAGCTCGCGGAAGTGGCGCTTGACGGACTCCCAGGCGCCCTTGGCCGTGATGCCCATCTCCTTGTGATCGTAGCCGACGGAGCCGCCGGAGGCGAACGCGTCGCCGAGCCAGAAGCCGTACTCGGCCGAGATGCCGTTGGCGATGTCCGAGAAGGTCGCCGTGCCCTTGTCCGCCGCTACCACCAGATATGGGTCGTCCTCGTCGTAGCGGGTCACGTCCGGCGGGGGGGCCACGTCGCCTTCGACGAGGTTGTCCGTCAGGTCGAGCATGCCGCAGATGAGGGTGCGGTAGCAGGCCACTACCTCGTTCTGGAGGGCCTCGCGGCCCCCTTCGGCGGGCGGGCGTTTCACTACGAAGCCGCCCTTGGCGCCGACGGGGACTATGACCGCGTTCTTTACCATCTGGGCCTTCATGAGGCCAAGGACCTCCGTGCGGAAGTCCTCGCGGCGGTCGGACCAGCGGATGCCGCCGCGGGCGACCTCGCCGCCGCGCAGGTGGACGCCCTCCGCGCGGGGGCTGTAGACGAAGATCTCGAACCTCGGGCGCGGCAGCGGCAGGAGCGGTATCTCCCGCGGGTCGAGCTTGAACGAGAGGTGCGCCTTGGGCTCCCCTTCGTCGTCCGTCTGGTAGTAGTTGGTCCGCACCGTCGCGAGCGTGACGTCCAGGAAGTTGCGCAAAATACGGTCCTCGTCGAGGCTCACCACCTCGTCGAGGGCCTCCTCTATCTCGCCCTTCAGGCGCTCCGTCCCCTCCGACCGGTTCCCGCCCTTCGGGTCGAAGCGGTGTTCGAAGAGGTCCACGAGGAGCCTTGCTATGTGGGGGTTGGCGAAGAGGGTGTCCTCCATGTAGGCCTGGGAGAAGGTGGTGCCGGCCTGGCGGAGGTACTTGCAGTAGGCGCGGAGGATCGTCACCTGCCGCCAGGTGAGGCGGGCGCGGAGGACGAGGCGGTTGAAGCCGTCGTTCTCGACCAGGCCGCGGTAGGCGCGGGCGAAGGCGTCCTGGAAGATCTCGCGGACCTCCCCCGTCTGGAACTCGCCGCGCGACTCATCAACGAGGCCGAAGTCGTAGATCCAGACCGGCGGCGAGCCCTCCGGCTCGACCTTGTGCGGCCGCTCGTCCACGACCTCGACGCCCATGTCTTCCAGCAGGGGGAGGACGGTGGAGAGGCTTATCTGCTCGCCCGAGCGGAAGAGCTTGAACCCGAGGAACTCCTCGGGCTCCTCTATGGGATGGTAGAGGCTCATCCCGAGGTCGTCTTCCGAAGCCAGGGCTTCGATCCTGCGTATGTCCGTGACGGCGGTCCTGGCGAGGAAGCCCGCGCGGTATCCGGCCGGGAAGGCGTCGCGGTACTTGCGGAAGAGCTCGTTGCCCAGCTCTTCGCCGACGCCTTCTATAAGGGCGTCGTAGAGGTTATCCGCCCACGAGCGGGTGGTCTCGGCGAGCCGCTCCTCGATGTCCCCGACGTCGTGCTCGGGGACCGAGGAGGGGTCCACGTAGACTATAAAGTGGAGCCGGGCGAGCACGGACTCGGAGAGCCTGACGTCGAAGGCCGAGCTCACGCCGCCTAAAGAGTCCTGCAGGATCTCCTGCATCCTGCGCCTCACCTCCGTGTCGTAGCGGTCGCGGGGGACGTAGACGAGGCAGGAGAAGAAGCGGCCGTAGGTGTCGCGGCGGACAAAGAGGCGCACCCGCTGGCGCTCCTGGAGGTGCAGGATGCCCATGGCGATCTCGAAGAGCTCCTCCTCGCCTATCTGGAAGAGCTCGTCGCGGGGGTAGGTCTCGAGGATCTCGACGAGGTCCTTCTCGTTGTGGCTCCCCCTCGGGAACTCCGACCTCTCCATCACGTACCGAACCTTGCGCCGCACGATGGGCATCTCGAAGACGCTCATGCTGTAGGCGGAGAACGTGTAGAGGCCCAAAAAGCGCCGCTCGCCGGTGACGTTGCCGCCCTCGTCGAACTTCTTTACGCCGACGTAGTCCATGTAGGAGGGCCGGTGGACGGTCGAGCGGGAGTTGGCCTTGGTGAGGTTCAGGAGGTTCGGCCTGCGGGCGAGCCGGCGCACCTCCGGCGGCAGCTTGGCGAAGCTGCGCGAGGCCGGCTTGCGGCCGGTCTCCCTGAGGATGCCGAGGCCGGTGTTCTCGACGCTTATCAGGGCGTCCTCGCCGTTCTCGGGCGTCAGGTCGTACTCGCGGTAGCCCAGGAAGGTGAAATTGTTGTTCGAGATCCAATCCAGAAAAGCCCGCGCCTCGGCGAGGTCGTCCTCGTCGAGCGGCGGCGGGTCCTCGTCGAAGGCCGATAAAATCTCGTCCACGCGCGCCAGCATCTGTGGCCAGTCCTCGACGGCGGCCCGCACCTGCGAGAGCACGCGTTCGGTGCGGGCCGCCAGCTCCTCGAGGACCTCGGGCTCCGTCTGGCGGTCCACCTCGACGTGGATCACGGACTCCGATAAGGCGTCCTCGTCGTCGGCGCCGGGCGGCAGGATCTCGAGCAGCCTGCCCCCGTCGTCGCGCCTCACCTTCATTATGGGGTGGAGCATGAGGTGGATGGAGTAGCCGCGGGTGTTGACCTCCATGCGCGTGGAGTCCACCAGGAACGGCATATCGTCCGTGACGACCTCGAGCGCCGTGTGGGTCGATTGCCAGCCGTGCTCCTCGAAGAGCGGGTTGTACACCCGCACCTTCGCCTCGCCGGGACTTCTCTGGTAGGCGAAGCCGAAGTGGCTCATGGCGGCGCCGTAGAGGTCTATGGGGGAGCGGCCGTCGAGGTCCTCGCGCGGGATCCAGGCAAAGTACTGCCGCGCGAACTCCTCGGCGAGCGCCGCCCGGTCCTCGGGCATCTGCTCCCTGACCCTGTCAACTACCCTGTCGAGAAGTTCGTCCTTGGCAAGCATCGCCACGCTCCCCGTCGTGTTTCCCTTTCGCTGGGCATTGTAGCCCAGGCCCCATCCAGCGGCCCCGGCAGGCCGCCCCGCTAACCTATACTTCTGGGGGCGGGCCGCGGACCACGGGAGGCGCCATGTACTTCGAACTCACCGAGGAACAACAGAAGACCAAGGACCGGGCGGCCGAATTTGCCGACAGGGAGGTCGCGCCGAACGCCGCGGCTCTGGACGCGGAAGACCGCGTTCCCTTCGAGACGCTCGAGAAGCTCTCGGAGATGGGCCTCATGGGCCTCTGCGTGCCGGAGGAGTACGGCGGGGCGGGCGCCGACTTTCTCTCGTACTGTCTCCTGATCGAGGAGCTCAGCCGGGCCGACGCCGGGGTCGGCGTAACGCTCGCGGTCCACACGAGCGCGGGAACGCTGCCGATACTCTTGTTCGGCACGGAGGAGCAGAAGAGGAAGTGGGTGCCGCCGCTCGCCCGCGGCGAGAAGATCGGCTCCTTCGCCCTCACCGAACCCTCGGCGGGCTCGGACGCCGCCGCCATAGAGACGAGGGCCGAGAGGGTAGAGGGCGGGTACAGCATCAGCGGCCACAAGCAGTGGATCACGAACGGCCGCATCGCGGGGACCGTGATCCTCTTCGCCCGCGCCCCGAAGGGCGTGACGGCCTTTATCGTCCCTATGGACGCCGAAGGCATCTCTTTCGGCAAGCACGCGAAGAAGATGGGCGTCATCTCCGCGACCACCGACGACGTGCTGCTGGACGGGGTCTTCGTCCCAGACGACGACCGGCTGGGAGAAGAAGGAAAGGGGCTCGGCGTCGCGCTTGGCACGCTCGACCCCGGCAGGATCGGGATAGCCGCCCAGGCCGTCGGCATCGCGGAGGCCGCCTTCCGGTACGCCGCGGGCTATGCTGCCAGGCGCACCACCTTCGGCAGGCCGATAGGGGAGCACCAGGCGATAGCGTTCAAGCTCGCGGACATGCAGACGAAGATAAGGGCTGCCAGGCTGCTGGTCCACGAAGCGGCCTGGATGAAGGACCAGGGGATGCGGGTGACCGAGGCCGGAGCCAGGGCCAAGCTCTACGCCTCGCAGGTCGCCAACGAGGTCACGAACGAGGCGTTGCAGGTCCTGGGTGGCTACGGGTACATGAAGGACGAGAGTCCTGTGGAGCGGTACTACAGGGACGCCCGGGTCACGGAGATCTACGAGGGGACCAGCGAGATCCAACGCCTCGTCATCTCCCGCGCCATCCTGCGCGAAGGGGGCGAGGTTCTGTCGGAGCCGGCCGGGGTGGAGGACTCGCGTCCCGTGGTCGGGTAAGAGCCTCCCGCAGCCGGCGCGTAGCCCGAACCTCAAGACGTTCCTTGCAAGTCCCCGGCGCGAACACCGCTTATGCTACAGTTCGAGCATAGGGGCGAGAGGACGGAGGAGCACGCCTTGGACACCAGGAGAGGCGCCAAAGACCGCTGGGAAGAGGCCTACTCGAAGACTCCCGAGCGCGACGCCGAGTTCTCGACGATGTCGGGCGTGCCGATCAAACCGCTCTACACCCCCGAGGACGTAGAGGGCGACTACGACGAGAAGCTCGGCTACCCCGGCGAGTACCCCTACACCCGTGGCGTCTACCCGAACATGTACCGCGGTCGTCTGTGGACCGTCAGGCAGTTCGCCGGCTACGGGGACCCCGAGGAGACCAACAGGCGCTTCAAGTACCTGCTCGAGCACGGCCAGAACGGCCTCTCCGTCGCCTTCGACATGCCGACCCTGATGGGCCTCGACTCGGACTCGCCGCTCTCTCTTGGCGAGGTTGGGACGGAGGGCGTCGCCGTCGACTCGCTCGAGGACATGGAGCGGCTATTCGACGGCATCCCTATGGGTGAGATCTCGACCTCCATGACCATCAACGCCCCCGCGATGGTCCTGCTCGCGATGTACGTCGTCGCCGCCGAGAAACAGGGCGTTCCGCCCGAGGAGCTCGCCGGCACCAACCAGAACGACATCCTGAAAGAGTACATAGCCCAGAAAGAATGGCTCTTCCCGCCCCACCCCTCCATGCGCGTCTTCAAGGACATGCTCGTCTACGCGACGGAGCACATGCCGAAGTGGAACACGGTGAGCATCAGCGGCTACCACATCCGCGAGGCCGGCAGCACCGCCGCACAAGAGCTCGCCTTCACGCTCGCCGACGGCTTCGCGTACATAGAGGCCGGCATAGAGGCGGGGTTGGACGTGGACGACTTCGCGCCGCGCTTCAGCTTCTTCTTCAACTCGCACATAGACTTTTTCGAGGAGATCTGCAAGTTCCGCGCCGCCAGGCGCATCTGGGCCACCGTGCTCAGGGAGAAGTACGGGGCCAGGGACGAGCGCTCCTTGAGGATGCGCTTCCACACCCAGACCGCTGGCGTCTCCCTCACGGCCCAGGAGCCGTACAACAACGTCGCGAGGACCGCCTTCGAGGCGCTCGCCGCCATCCTCGGCGGTACCCAGTCCCTGCACACGAACTCCCTGGACGAGGCGCTCGCGCTGCCGACGGAGGAGGCGGTCAGGATCGCCGTAAGGACCCAGCAGATAGCGGCGCTCGAGACGGGGGTGACGAACACCATAGACCCGCTCGGAGGGTCGTACTTCGTCGAGGCGTTGACGGACGAGCTGGAGCGGCAGGCCTACGAGTACTTCGGGCAGATAGACGAGATGGGCGGCATGATCGAGGCCATCGAGGCGGGCTTCCCGATGCGCGAGATCGCCGAGGCCAGCGCCCGCTACCAGCGCGAGCTCGAAGAGAAGAAGCGCCACATGGTCAACGTCACGATCTACGAGCCCCAAGACGAGCAGGACGTCGAGACCCACCGCATAGACCCCGAGATCTCCCAGCGGCAGCTGGACCGGCTCAAGGACCTCAAAGGGCGCCGCGACAACGACCTCGTCCGGAGGCGCCTCGAAGAGCTGGAGGAATGTTGCAGGGGCGAAGGGAACACCATGTACCCGATCATCGAGGCCGTGCGCGCCTACGCGACGGTGGGGGAGATAAGCTCCGCCATGCAGAAGGTCTTCGGCTCCTACCGCGAGACGCCGGTGATTTAGAGGCTTGAATGATTACCGCTTCTCGGACGACGGGTCGTTCGAGATCCGTTCGGCCGAGCACGGTGCTTGCCTTTTGCTCCGTCGGATTCGCGACGGCTTGATAGTCGAGTTTGACGCGCCAGGAATAGACGCGGCCACGAAAGTGTAAGTGCTCGGAGGATGCGATGGCTTCGACGAGTTCTGGCGCGAACTTGCTGGGGACTGGCGGGGCTGGGAAGGAACACGTTCCTGGGGGTCTCTAGAGGGCGAGTTGGAGCTATCGGTTGTTTCAGATCGACTCGGGCACGTCACACTAGAAGTCTGCCTGAGCGAAGGCTCACCCTTCCAATGGCGAGTGCACGGAATCGTCTCGCTCGAAGCCGGACAACGGGATTGCATTGCCGCCGACGCACGAACATTCTGTCGGCTGTTTGAAAAGGCTTGATGAGACAACCCAGGCAAACGTCATGGAGCAAGTATTTTTCGGTTAGCCGACACCTATGGCTGAGTGAATCACACATTGTTGCATTTAGATGCATGTGGTTCAGAATTTGAGCGGTCTCAAGTGCGGGCGTCTGGTAGCATTAAGGCGTGAGGAGCTCTCCGCTCCGGTGCTGGGGAAGGCGCGACGAGGAGGTCTCTGTTATGGCTATTGGGGAGACCCGGGCCGAACACGAGGTTCTGGGCCTGGGCGAAGAGGACCTGAAGAGCATGTACCGCTCTATGCTGCTCGCGCGCAGGACGGACGAGCGGTCCTGGATCTTGAACCGCCAGGGCAAGGCCGCCTTCGTCATCTCCTGCCAGGGCCAGGAGGCCGCCCAGGTCGGCGCCGCCTACAACTTGCGTCCGGGCTACGACTACGTCTACCCCTACTACCGCGACCACGGCATCGTCACGACCTTGGGCATGACCGCCCGCGACGAGTTCCTGGCCCTCCTCGCCCGCAGGGACGACCCGAACAGCGGCGGGCGCCAGATGCCGGGCCATTTCTCCAGCCGCGAACTGAACATCGTCACCGCCTCGGCGCCCATAGGCGTCCAGTACCCGCAGGCGGTGGGCACGGCGCTCGCCTTCAAGATGCGCGGCGAGGACGGGGTGGTGCTGACGAGCGGCGGCGAGGGCTCGACGAGCAACGGCGACTGGCACGAGGCGATGAACATGGCCGGCATCCACGACCTGCCGGTGATCTTCCTGATCCAGAACAACGTCTACGCCATCTCCGTCCCCGAGAAGCTCCAGGTCGCCGGCTCCATCGCCGCCCGCGCCGAAGGCTACGGCTTCCCCGGCGTGGCCGTCGACGGCAACGACGTGCTCGCCGTCTACGAGGCCGCCAGGGAGGCCGTCGCGCGGGCGCGCAGGGGCGACGGCCCGACGCTCATAGAGGCCAAGACCTACCGCATGACCGCCCACTCCTCCGACGACGACGACCGCAGGTACAGGGAGCGCGAGGAGATAGAGGCCTGGCGCCAGAAGGACCCGATCCTCCGCTTCGAGCGGTACCTGCTGGAGAACGGCGTCGTAGACGAGGGGTGGCGCGACGAGCTCGACGAGGAGGTGAGGGCCGAGGTCAGGGAGGCCTCGGACTATGCGGAGGACGCGCCCATCGCCGACCCCGAGGAGGGGTTCGCCGGCGTCTACGCGGGGGCGTAGCGGATGGCCACGAAGAGCCTGCTCCAGGCCATCCACGACGGGCTCGCCGAGGAGATGCGGGCCGACGAGAGGGTGATGGTCCTCGGCGAGGACGTGGGCCGGGCCGGCGGCGTCTTCAGGGTGACGCAGGGGTTGCAGGAGGAGTTCGGGGAGGCGCGGGTCTTCGACACGCCGCTCGCGGAGAGTTTGATCGTCGGCTCGGCCATCGGGCTCTCGGTCAACGGGATGCGGCCCGTGGCGGAGATCCAGTTCGCCGACTTTATACCGCCGGCGTTCGACCAGATCGTCAACGAGGCGGCCCTCTTCTACTACCGATCCAACGGCGCCTACACCGTCCCCATAACCATCCGCGCCCCCTACGGCGTCGTCCCCGGCGGGGCCCTCTTCCACTCCCAGTCCGTCGAGGCGTTTTTCTGCAACACCCCCGGCCTCAAGGTCGTGGCCCCGACCTTCCCCGCCGACGCCAAGGGCGCCCTGAAGAGCGCCATCCGCGACCCCAACCCCGTCCTGTTCCTGGAGCACAAGAAGGCCTACCGGCTCCTCAAGGGCGAGGTGCCGGACGAGGACTACGCCGTCCCCCTCGACCGGGCGAAGGTGCACAGGGAGGGCACGGACCTCACCGTGATCTCCTACGGGCTGATGCTCGACGGGGTGGTTCGGGCGGCCGAGAAGATCTCCGGGGAGCACGGCATCGAGACGGAGGTGGTCGAGCCGATCTCGCTCTACCCCCTCGACAGGGAGACTATCCTCCGCTCCGCGAAGAAGACCGGCAAGACGCTCGTCGTCTCGGAGGCGAACCTCGAAGGCTCCGTCTCCGGCGAGATCGCGGCGCTCGTCGCCGAACACGCCTTCGAGTGGCTCGACGGCCCGGTGCGGCGCCTCGGGAGCCCGGACAGCCCGGCCGCGCCCTTCGCCAGGCCCCTTACCGACGCCTTCGTGCCGTCGGCTGCGGCGATAGAGGAGGCCATGCTGGACCTCGCCAGGTACTAGTTGGACGTAAGGGGCTACAACGAGAAGGCGTGGGACAGGGAGGTCGAGCGCGGGAACCAGTGGACCGTGCCCGTCGGCCCCGACGTCATCGAAGCCGCCCGGCGTGGGCGGTGGGAGGTCTTGCTGACGAACACGAAGCCGGTCCCACGGGCGTGGTTTCCCGAGATGGAGGGCGCCGAGGTCCTGTGCCTCGCCTCCGGCGGCGGGCAGCAGGCCCCGGTCTTCGCGGCGGCGGGAGCAAGGGTCACGGTCTTCGACAACTCGCCGGCGCAACTGGCGCAGGACCGGCTCGTCGCCGAACGCGAGTCGCTCGAGCTGCGGACCGTCCGGGGCGACATGCGCGACCTCTCGGCGTTCTCCGACGGGAGCTTCGACCTCGTGTTCCACCCCGTCTCGAACCTGTTCGTGCCGGAGGTCCGCCCGATGTGGGCGGAGGCGTTCCGGGTGCTGCGGAGCGGCGGGGCCTTGCTGGCCGGCTTCCTGAACCCGGCCAACTACATCTTCGACCTGGAGCTCGCGGACGAGACCGGCGAGCTGCGGGTCAAATACGAGCTTCCTTTCGCCGCCCCGACGAGCCTGGAAGAAGAGAGCCTGAGGGCCCAGATCGAGCGGGGAGAGCCGCTTGAGTTCAGCCACACCCTGGAGGACCAGATCGGCGGGCAGATCGACGCGGGGTTCGTGATCTCGGGCTTCTACGAGGACCGGCACGGGGACGACGACCCGGTCGCGGCTTACATGCCCACCCTCATCGCCACCAGGGCGACGAAGCCATAGGAGGAGCGATGGCCGAACCTATAACCATGCCCCAACTCGGCGAGAGCGTCACCGAGGGCACCATCACCCGCTGGCTGAAGGCCGAGGGCGACGAGGTCGAACAGGACGAGCCCATAGCCGAGGTGGACACCGACAAGGTGAACACCGAGCTGCCCTCGCCGCTCGCAGGAAGGCTCCAGAAGCTCCTCGTATCCGAAGGGACGACAGTGGACGTGGGAACCGAGATCGCGCTAGTGGCGACAACCGGCGAAGGGACCCCCCAATCTCCCCCACGCGAGGACGCCGCGTCCGAGGCGCCCACCGAGGAGTTCCCCGCAGCCCACACGCCCGCCCAGCCCGTCGCGGCCCCGCCGGGCCCGGCCACACGGGCCCGGCCGGTGTCGGGCGGGAACGGCAACGGGCGGGCTGCGACGAGCGCCGAGGAGCTCAGGTTGCGCCGGTCCTCGCCCGTCGTGCGCAGGTTGGCGGCCGAGCACGGCGTCGAGATCTCCTCCGTCCCCGGCACCGGAATCGGCGGCCGGGTGACGAAGAAGGACATACAGGGCTTCGTCGAGGAGCAGGAGGTGGCACCCGCGGAGATCGCGAGGCCCGAAGGAGTTCCGGAGCGTGTGACCGTCCAGGACGGCGACAGGGTTGAGGACCTGACGGGCATCCGTCGGGCCATCGCCAACCGGATGGCCTCGAGCAAGAGGGAGATCCCGCACGCCTGGACCCTCGTCGAGGTGGACATGACGGGACTCGTAGCCCTGCGAGAGAGGGAGAAGGCGGCTTTCCAGGAGCGCGAGGGCGTGAAGCTGACCTACCTGCCGTTTATCGTTGGGGCGGCGGTGGAGGCGCTCAGGGAGAACCCCATCCTCAACTCCGTGTGGGACGGGGACAGAATAGTGCTCAGGAAGAAGATCAACGTGGGCATCGCGGTAGACCTCGAAGACGCCCTGATCGTCCCCGTCATCCCCGATGCCGACGGGCTCAACACGGTCGGCCTCGCCCGCCGCATAGACGACGCCGTCAGGCGGGCCAGGGGCGGCGGGCTCACCGCGGACGACGTCTCCGGCGGAACCTTCACCGTCAACAACCCCGGCTCTCTAGGCAGCGTCGCCTCCGCCCCGATCATCAACCACCCACAGGCCGCCATCCTCCAGGCAGAGGCCATCGTCAAGCGCCCGGTGGTCATCGACGACGCCATCGCCATCCGGAGCATGATGAACCTCGAGGTCTCCTTCGACCACCGCGTCCTCGACGGCGCCGCCGCCCTCCGTTTCCTGAACGCGGTCAAGCGTCGGTTGGAGGGGTACGACGCGCGATCCGGTGTCGGCTAACCGGTGACGCGACGGCAGGCCGAGATAGGCTCCGGCTTCCAAGAATTGCTCGGAACGGTCTGGGACGGCATCGACCGCGAGGAGCTCGTACGCCTGACGCAGGAGTTGGTCCGCATCCCGAGCGTCTACCGTCCGGAGGATGCGGCCGGCAACGAGGAGGGGGCCGCCCGGTTCGTGGCGGAGTACCTGGAGGGGACGGGCTTCGAGGTTCGTACGGAGGAGGTGGCGCCGGGTCGGCCGAACGTGTGGGCGGTGTGGGAGGGGGACCTGCCAGGGAAGACGCTGCTCTTCGAGGCGCACACGGACGTGGTGACGGAGGGGTCGGCGGAGGACTGGGAGCATCCGCCTTTCGCGGCGGAGCGGGCCGGGGGGCGCGTCTACGGTCGTGGGGCGTGCGACACCAAGGGGAACCTGGCCGCGGCCGTCCTCGCCGTGCGGGCCATCAAGGACTCGGGCATCCCGTATCCTGGCAGGATCTTGCTCTGTCACCCGGTCGACGAGGAGGGTATGATGGCCGGGATCAAGGCCTTTATCCGGGGCGGGCACGCGGAAGGGGTGGACGCGGCTGTTATCTGCGAGCCGGAGGAGAACCGGATCTGCGTGGAGCAAAAGGGCGCCATGCGCGTCGAAATAGCGGTGCGGGGCAGGATGGCCCACGGTGCTATGCCCCTGAGCGGCGTGAACCCCGTCACCCGCGCGGCCAGGTTCGTGGTGGCCGTCGAGGAGTTGGAACGGGAGGAGATGGAGCGCCACGGCGAGCACCCGTCTCTCGGCTACCCGAGCCTCACGCCGACGATATTCCTGGGGCCAGACTGCGGGGAGCCCCAGATCAACGTGGTCCCCGCGAGCGCCTACGTCGCCCTCGACATCCGCACCACCCCGGCCCAATCCCACGAGGACCTCGTCGGCAAGCTCGAAGCCATCGTCTCGCGCCTCCACTCCGAGGACCCGGACTTCGACGCGACCCTGGAGGTTATCGAGGAGCGCCCCCCGACCCTGACGCCGAAGGATGAACCCCTGGTCCGCGCGACCGCGGCCGCCTACCGCCATCTCACCGGGGAGGAGCCGCGCTACGACGGCGTGCCCGGGGCCACCGACGGGACGTTCCTGCACGCGTGGGCGGGCGTCCCGATAGTCACGACGGGGGCAGGGAACCGCGAGATACCGCACCACAAGGACGAGTGGGTCGATGAGGAGGAGCTCCTCGCGGCCTGCAAGCTCTACGCCGCGACCGCCATTTGCTTCGCCTACGGAAAGGAATAGCTTTGTACGACTACAGCTCCATGTTCGACCTGACGGGAAAGACGGCCCTCGTCGTAGGTGCCGGCAGCGGCATCGGGGAGGCCAGCGCCAGGGGTCTGGCCGCCTTCGGGGCCGAGGTCTTCGCTGCCGACGTGAACGCCGAGGCGGCCGAGGCGACGGCCGACGGCATAAGGGAGAGCGGCGGGAAGGCCGTGGCCCTCGGGCTGGACATGCTCGACTCCGGGAGCGTCGGGGCGGTGGCGGAGAGGATAGGGGCGCCCGACGTGCTCGTCAGCACGCCGAGCGTCAACGTCAGGAAACCGTTGCTGGAGATCACCGACGATGAGTTCGACAAGATCATAGACCTGAACCTGAAAGGCACCTTCCGCCTCTGCCGCGAGTTCGGGAGGGGCATGGCCGAGCGGGGCTCCGGGAGCATCATCGCGTTCTCCAGCATCAGGGGGCAGGTCGTGGAGCCGGGGCAGGGGGTCTACGCCGCGACCAAGTCGGGGACGGTGCAGATGCTGCGGGCTCTGGCTGCCGAGCTCGGGCCGCGGGGGGTGCGGGCCAACGCCATAGCGCCGGGTGTCGTGGAGACGCCGCTTACCGCCCAGATCAAGGAGAGCCCCGACTGGTACGGCGCCTACGCGAACAAGAGCATCCTCGGCCGGTGGGCGCAGCCGCACGAGATGGTGGGGATGGTGGTCTACCTCGCCTCCGACGCGAGCTCTTATGTCACCGGGGCCTTCATGCTCGTGGACGGCGGATGGACCGCCGCCGACGGGCGCTTCACGCCCCCCTTGTAACCCGTTTGACAGTTCGCACATAGCTGCCGATACTTCCGGGGCCGGAGGGATCGTAGAAGGAGGGACCGGGGTGGCGTCAAACGCGGGTGGCGGAGGGGCTTCGGGGCTCGGGACGCGGCAGGTGGTCGTGGCCGGTGTGGTCGGGGGGGTGGCGCTCTTTTTGGGGGCGACGCGCCTCGGCCTGATCCCGGTCCCCATACCCCTCATCGGGAACGCCACGATCATGCACATCCCGGCCATCGTCGGGGGCGTGCTGGAGGGGCCGGTGGTCGGCATCCTGGCCGGCCTTATCTTCGGCATCTTCTCCTTTCTGTACGCCGAGAGCCCCGTCTTCGCCAACCCCCTGGTCGCCATCCTGCCGCGGCTGCTCATCGGCGTGGTCGCCTGGGCCGTCTTCGTGGGCCTCAGGCGCTTCAGCGTGGACCTCGCCTCGGTCGCCGCGGGTCTTTTCGGGTCCCTGGCGAACACGGTGGGCGTGCTCGGCCTGGCCGTCCTGTTCGGCCTCCTGCCGCTCTCTATAGTCCCGGCCGTCCTGCCGCAGGCGATCGCCGAGGCGGTGCTCGCGGCCGTGGTGACGGTCGTGGTGGTGAGGGGGGTCATGCTCTTCCGCAGCGGTCGGACCACGGCGCCGGAGGTGGGCTCCGACCGGGAGCGCCGCTACTGAGGGAGGGGCGGGCCGTGCTGTGATCGAGCTCGACGGCGTCTCTTTTGCCTACCGCACGGGCGAGGGCGACGCGGTGCCGGCGCTGCGGGGCCTCGACTTTTCCGTAGGGTCAGGGGAGCGCGTCGCGATCATCGGCCACAACGGCTCGGGCAAGAGCACGCTCGTCAAGCTCCTGACGGCGATCGAGTACCCGACCGAAGGCGAGGTCAGGATAGACGGCGTCCCGGCGAACGAGCCCAACCGCTGGACGATACGCGAGAAGGTGGCCGTCGTCTTCCAGGACCCGGACGACCAGATCGTCATGACCCGTGTGGCCGACGACGTGGCCTTCGGCCCCGAGAACCTTGGCCTGCCGCGCGAGGAGATAGAGGGGCGGGTAGCCTTCGCCCTCGAAGCGCTCGGGCTCGAGCCCATCGCTGAGACGCCCATCGAGGACCTCTCGCCGGGCCAGAAGCAGCGGGTCGCCATAGCCGGGGCGCTCGCCATGCGCCCGCGGTTCCTGATCCTCGACGAGCCGACGTCGCTGCTGCCGGCGCCGCTGGCCGGGCGCCTGATCCAGACGGTCAAGGGCCTGAACCGCCGCGAGGGCATGGGCGTCCTGCACATCACCCACTCGATGCCAGAAGCCGCCCTCTTCGACCGCGTGCTGGTCATGGACGCCGGCCGCACCGTCATGGCCGGCACCCCGGCCGAGGTCTTCCGGCGCGTGGACGAGCTGCGAGAGATCGGCCTCGACGTACCGCTCGCGGCCTCCCTCGCCCACCGCCTGCGCTCCCGCGGCGTGCCCCTGGCCGGCGACATCCTCACCGACGCGGACCTGCGCGAAGCACTCTCCGTCCTCGCGCCCGGCGGCTCCCGCGCGGGGGCGTCAGGCCCGTGAACGGAACCCCGATCCTCAGGCTGCGGGACTTCCGCTACACGTACCTGGAAGGCACGCCCAAGGCGAACGAGGCGGTGCGCGGCATCTCGTTGACGATCCAAAGCGGAGAGCGGGTCGCCGTCGTCGGTCCTACCCGCTCTGGCAAGTCCACGGTCGTCGACTCCTTCGCCCACCTGCTGCGCCTGAAGCCTGGGCAGGTCTTTTTCGAGGGCGAGGACGTCGCGGCGCCCGGCTACGACCGGGGCGCCCTGCGCCGGAAGGTCGGCATCGTCTTCCAGCAGCCGGAGACCCAGATCGTCGAGGACGTCGTCGGCGCCGACGTCGCCTTCGGCCCGACGGCGGCCGGCCTCCCCGCCGAGGAGACCCGCCGGCGCGTCGAGGAGAGCCTCGACGGCGTCGGCCTCCCGTACGGGGACTTCCGGCTCAGGTACGTGCACGCGCTCTCGGGCGGCCAGCGCCGAAGGGTCGCCATCGCGGGCGTCCTGGCTATGCGCACGCCCGTGCTCGTCCTCGACGAGCCGACGGCCGGCCTCGACCCGCAGGGGCGTCGGGAGCTTCTCGGCCTCCTCGGACGCCTCGCCGACGACCGCGACCTCACCCTCGTCGTCTGCTCGGCCTCCCTGCAGGACGCTAGCCTTCTCTGCGACCGGGTAGTGGTCCTCGATGGGGGGCGCGTGGTGATGGACGGCCCCCTGGGCGAGGTGCTGCGCCGCGACGAAGACCTCGCCTCGCTGGACATTACGCTCCCCGAGCCCATCGCCGCCGCCCGCGAGCTCAGGAAACTCTTCCCCGACCTGCCCACCGACCTCTCGACCGAGGACGACCTGGAGCGGGAGTTGCTCCGGAGGCTCGGGACAGGCTAATGCTCGAGCTGCAGCGCAACGTAGTCTTCGGGCAGTTCGTGGACACCGGGTCGGCGGTGCACCGGGTGGACGCCCGCGTAAAGATAGCCGTCGCGTCTGTCTGCGTCGTCGCCTCGTTTCTTATAGACGACCTGCGCGGCTTCGGGCTCGCGCTCGGGCTGATGGTCGGCATCCAGGCCCTCTCCCGTATCCCTCTGGGGTTCTTCCTGCGGGGTTCGGCGTTCTTCTTCGGGTTCCTGATCTTTATCCTCGTCTTCCAGGTGCTCTTCTACACGGGCGAGGCTTCGGGCTACCTGTGGCGCTGGGGCATCCTCTCCGTCTCGACCGAGGGCCTCTACACGGCCGGCGTCCTCGGGCTGCGCGTCGTCTTTCTCTACTACACAACCACCCTGCTCATGCTGACGACCTCGCTCGTGGACCTCACCAACGGCCTCGAGCTCCTCCTCTCGCCGCTCCAGAAGCTGCGCATGCCCGTCAACGAGTTGGTCCTCGTCTTCGTCATCGCCGTGAAGTTCGTACCGATCTTTATCGAGGAGATGGAGCGCCTCGCCCGCGCCCAGACCGCCCGCGGCGTCCCCTTCGACGAGGGCGGCGCCGTGACCCGCGCCCGCCGCCTCGGACGCCTCCTCGTCCCCATCTTCATCAACGGCTTCGCCCGCGCCGACACCCTCACCACCGCCATGCACACCCGCTCCTACCGCGGCGGAAGGAACCGGACCAAGCTACGAGTGATGAAGGCCGGCCCCTCGGACTGGCTGGCGTTCACCGTGGTCGTCGCCTGGATGCTCGCCGCCTGGCAACTGTAGCTCCGGCCCGGCCAACCCGTCACAGGTGGCGAGGGGCAAGCCACGCGGTGCCCAGGGGTACCAACGGGCCAGCCCCCAACCTCTAACCGGTGGAGAACCGGTTAGAGGTTTTGCGCACGTGTGTGTGTTGAGAGGATCGGTTACATGGGCCACCTGACCACCGCAGGATGAGCCACCTGACCACCGCAGGATGAGCCGCCCGACCGATGCGTGGTCCCCCGTTCCGGCCCGATACTTGATGGCGCCGCCAGGGAAGGTGGGTTCTTTGGCCGAAGGGGCAGGGTCCCCGCCCCCATTCGAGAAGGAACGGGGGGCTGGATGGGATCTCCGATAAGTTCGTCCGAGGGTTCGATTTTGAGAATTTTGTCGAGCGATCGTCCCCGTGACGG
>JAUJMB010000295.1 GCA_030447045.1 Rubrobacteraceae bacterium
GCGGCGAGCGGCTTGAGCCAGGCGAGGTTGAACGGCCAGAACCCGAGGCGCCACTTAACGGCGGCCATCGTGCCCGTGTTCTCCGTGATGATCGCCGTCGCCATGCCTATGGCGGCGCCGAGGATCTCGTACCGGGGGATAAGGATGAGGCTCACGACCACGCCCGTTACGGCCGCCACGGAGGTGGCGATCATGGCGAAGTTCTGGTTGCCGGTCATGGCGAGCATGCGGGGCGCGGGGCCGACGGAGGAGCTGTAGAGCTGCGCTACGGCGACGATGATCAGGGCGACCACGCCCTGGCGGAAGCGCTCCCCGAAGACCGCCATCACCTGCGGGGCGAAGACCACGATCACCAGGAAGAGGGCGAAGGCGCCGGTGAAGATCCAGCGCGAGACGTCCTTGTAGAGCCGCCCCATCTCCTCGGTGTCCTGCCTGGCGTGCAGGCTGGAGATGATCGGGGAGAAGATGCCGGAGAAGGCGAAGCGCACGGCCGTGAGGAACGTGGCCGTGCGGGCGGCGGCGTTGAAGATGCCGACCGGAGCGCCTGCGGCGAAGGCGCCGAGGATCAGGATCGCCGACCAGTTGTTGAGGTACTGCGCCCCTTGGGTGATGCTCATGGGCACCGAGACCCCGAAGAGGGCCTTTGTCTCGAACTTCGTCTGCGCCCGCCGGTCGAAGAGGGCGGGGAAGAGCCTCTTCAGGTAGTAGAGCCCGGCGCACCCGGCGAGGAACATCGCAAGCGCGTAGGCGGCTATCACCCCGAGGATGCCGGCGCCCAGCACGTAGCAGACCCCGACGAACAGCAGGAAGAGGCCGGGGCGTATGAGCTGCTGGATGTAGGCCGCGTAGGTGACGGTCTGGAAGCCCTGGGTGGCCCAGGCGGTCATGCTCATAAAGACGAAGAACGGCAGCACGAAGGCGAAGGCCCGCAGCACGGAGACCATCTCGGGGGCGTCCTTGGGGAGACGGTCGGCTATCAGGCCGGCCCCGACGAACATCACCACCGAGAGCACGAGGCTTATGGCGAGCGTGATCAGGAGCGCCTGCACGATGGTCCCCCGCACCCGCGCCTCGTCCCCGTGCTCCCGGTGATGGGCGACGTAGCGCACCACGCCGTTCTCCATCCCGAACCTGGAGACGATGTGCACCCCGTTGACCACGGCGACGCCCAACGTGTAGAAACCGTAGAACTGCGCCCCGAGAAGCCGGGCGACGGCGACCTGCGAGACGTACCCGAGCACGCGCCCGACGCCCTGTCCCGCCGTGCTGATGCCGGCGCCGCGGGCGACCCGCGCCACGTAGGTGTCGTCCCCCTCCCCCGGTCGGGCGCCGGGCGCGTGCTCGGGCGGCGTCACCGGGGTCCCCTCCGCCTCGGGCTCGGGCGCCGAACCCGAGCCGACCGTGGGCCTGAGCTCGTCCCTTTTTGGGTCTTTGTCCTCGTTCACGGCAGGAGATTATAGGGGTTTTCGCCCCGACGAAAAGCCCCGCCAGGCAAGCCCCTAGCCATCCAGCGATCCGCCGGCGTCCGCGAGCACGTAGTCGTCGAACATGCGCCTGACGCGGTCGGGATCCTCCTCGGCCAGGTCCCTCTTTGCTTCGGGGTCGCTCCGGAGGTCGTAGAGGTGGGGTTCGGAGCGGTCGCGGCGGCTGAACATGAGGTAGCGGTCGTCGCGGGCCCAGACGTGGTCGGCGTAGCCAAGGGTGAAGTGGTCCCTGGGCGGGAGCTCGCCGCCCTCCATCAGCACGGAGAGGTACTGGCCGTCCATCCGCTCCTGGGGGAGCACGCCGAGGATGCCCAGGATCGTGGGTGCTACGTCGTGGGTGGAGGCGAAATAGTCGCTCGTCCCCCCGGCGCCGACGCCCTCGGGGTGACGGATCATGAACGGTATGTCCGTCAGCTCGGGCCAGAGCGCGTTGAAGGGCTTGCCGGTAAAGCCGTGCTCCCCGAGCGCGACCCCGTGGTCGGCCAGAACGACGACCGCCGTGTCGTCGAGGCGTCCCGCCGCCTCCATGCTGTCCATGAAGCGCCCGAACCAGCGGTCCACCATCGTCACCTCGCCGGCGTAGAGCGCGCGCATCCTCTCGAGCTCGGCGGGCTCTATCCACTCCGAGCCGCCGTAGTTGGGGACGATGGGGTCTGGCCCTTCGTAGCCGTCGGAGTACATGCTCGCGTACTCCTCGGGCGGGTCCCAGGGCTCGTGCGGGTCGAAGGAGTCGAGCACCAGGAAGAACGGCTGCCCCTCCTCGGAGCGCTCCATGAACTCCATCCCGCGGGCGAAGACGCGGGGGGCGAAGTAGTCCTCCTCGCCCTGCCGGCCGCGGGTGTTGGCGACGTGCTGCTGGACCTTGCTCACCATACCCTCGTCGTTGCCGGCGACGGTGTTCCTCTCGACGACGTCCTTCGGGGCCATGGACTTCGGGCGGTAGCGGTCGCGTTCCTGGCCCCGGATCCAATCAAAGACCCGGAACCCGCGCTGGAAGTTCATGGAGGGGTGGAACATGGGCTGGGTGTCCGAGTAGAGGACCGTGCTGTAGCCGGGGGCGACCAGCGTCTCAGAGAGCGTCACCTGGTCCTCGGGGATCGGCTGCCAGCCTGCGGGCTGGAAGGTCTCCCCCGGCAGCTCCACCCTGTTCCTGAACGGGAA
>JAUJMB010000056.1 GCA_030447045.1 Rubrobacteraceae bacterium
CGCGGAGCTGCCGGACCAGGATTCGAACCTGGACTAAGTGATTCAGAGTCACTCGTGCTGCCGTTACACCATCCGGCAAGGATACAGCGGGGCGTATTGTAACGCGTGGTCTCCTCTCCGTCGAGGCGTCTAGCCCACGCTCTCGGCGGTGCCACCGGTCTCCATGGCGCGCAGGATCTTTATCCTCTCCCCTATCGGCGGGTGGGTGGAGAAGAGGCCCTTGGCGCGCTTCTCGAAACCTTTGACGGGGTTGACGATGTAGAGGTGGGCCGTGGCGCGGTTGGCGACCTCGAGTACCTCCCGGTCGCCGCTTATCTTCTGCAGGGCGTCGGCGAGGCCGTCGGGGTTGCGGGTTAGGCGGACGGCGGTGACGTCGGCGAGGTACTCTCGCTGGCGGCTTATGGACATCTGGAGCAGGCGGGCGAAGAGCGGGGCGAGGATGGCGAGGAGGATGGCGACGACGAGCATTATTACCTGGACGTAGCCGCCGCCCTCGCGGCTACGTCCGCCGCCGAACCAGAGGCCGCGCAGGAAGAAGTCCGAGATCAGGACGGTCGTGCCGACGAGGATGCCGACGAGCATGGCGTAGCGGATGTCGTAGTTGCCGACGTGGGCCATCTCGTGGGCGATGACGCCCTGCAGTTCGTCCCGGTTCAGCTTGTCGAGCAGGCCGCTCGTGACGGCGACGGAGGCGTGCTCGGGGTCGCGGCCCGTGGCGAAGGCGTTCGGGGCCGAGTCCCGGATGATGTAGACCTTCGGCATCGGGAGGCCGCCGGCTATTGCCATCTCCTCAACGACGTTGAAGAGGCGGGGGGCGTCCTCGTGCGTGATCTCCTGAGCCCTGGAGGCGGCGAGCACCATCTTGTCTCCGGCATAGTAGGAGACGAGGCCGCTTACGGTGCCGAGGGCGAAGGCGATCGCCAGGCCGAAGAGGGCGCCTATGGGGTCCCCGATCCAGGCGTAGCCTATGACGTAGCCGAGTACGATCGCGAAGACGAGGAAGACCAGCATCAGGAACACGCTGTTGCGCCGGTTGACCCCGATACGGTCCCGGAAGGTGCCCCCGTTGGCCTGCATCCCGCCCCTAGTCGTAGGAGACCGTCACGGACTCCCGCTCGGGCCCTTGCGCCTCGAAGTACTCCTTCTCCGTGAAGCCCATCGCCCGCGCGAAGAGCACCGCCGGGAAGCTCTGTATCTTCGTGTTGTACGAGCCGACCGAGTCGTTGTAGTGCTGCCTGGCGAAGGAGATCTTGTTCTCCGTCGAAGAGAGCTCCTCCTGGAAGTCCACGAGCACCCGGTCGGATCGGAGTTCCGGGTAGCTCTCGGCCACCGCGAAGAGGTTGCCGATGGCGCCCGACAGCCTGGCCTCGGACTGGGCCTGCTCCTCCACACCCTGCGGCTGCATGGCGCGCGAGCGGGCCTGGGTAACCTGGGTCAGGACCTCCTGCTCCTGGCGGAAGTACTTCTTTACGCCTTCGAGGAGGTTTGGGATCAGGTCGTAGCGCCGCTTGAGCTGGACGTCTATCTGGCGGTACGCCTCCTCGACCTCGTTCTTGCGCCGCACGAGCCCGTTGTACGTGACGACCGCAAAGACCGCGACCAGCACCAGAACGATTATCAAGATGATCGTCGCCACGCTCATCCACGACCTCCGGAACGAATGACTACGCGACCATTATATATCCACGGGGTTCGAGGCTTTGAGGCTTCAGGTGTCAGGTCGCCTCCTTCGGAGGCTCTCAGGTTTCAGGTTTTGAGATCTGGGGCAGGCCAGACCTCGCGCCGTCACACGACCCTGAAACCTGATACCTCTATCGCTAAGGCCCCAGAAACTCCAGCCTGTTTCCGAACGGGTCCTCCTCGTAGAACCTCAGTCGCGGCGCCAACTCCTCATCCCACCGGACGGGCAGACCTGCCGCCTCGATCCTCTGGGCCAACTCGTCCAGGGAGGAGGCCACGAACGCCGGGTGGGCCTTGTTGCTCGGCCGGAACGGGTCCTCGACGCCGAGGTGCAACTGGCGCCCGTCGGGCAACGCGAACCACGCGCCACCGCGCGCGGCGAGCGCGGCGGGTTTCTGTAGCTCGCCCAGGCCTAGCAGGCCGCAGTAGAAGTCCCGAGCACTCTCTTCTCCCCCGGCGGGCATCGCCACCTGGACGTGATCCAGGGCCGTTGGCATCGTGCCTCCTCCCCGAACGTCTCTCGTCCGCAGGCTATCATGGACGCCGAAAGGAGGCCCTTGACCGAGTACGACCCCCTGGCCGACCTCTACGACCTGGAGTACGTCCACGATTACGACGTCCCCTTCTGGCTCGCCCTCGCCGAAAGGGAGAACGGCCCCGTGGTCGAGTGGGGCGCCGGGACCGGGCGCATCGCCGTACCCCTGGCCACCGCCGGCCACGACGTGACCGCGGTCGAGCTCTCCGGGAGGATGGTCGAGAGGGGCGAGGGGAGAGAAGGGGGCGTCCGGTGGGTCGTCGGCGACATGCGGACGGCGAAGCTCGACCGTCGGCACGGCCTCGCCGTGTGCGGCTTCAACTCGTTTCTCTGTCTCCTGACACCGGACGACGCCCTCGCCTTCTTGCGCAACGCGCGCGAGCACCTGGAGCCGGGCGGGCTGCTCGGCATAGAGGTTTCGGCGTTCTCTGCCGAGGAGCTGGCCGAGGAGCCCGGCGGCCCGTCGCTGCGCCACGACCTCTCCCGCGACCTGCCCGACGGCGGGCGTCTGGACCGCTTCTCCCTCTCCCGCTACGACGCGGCCACGCGGCTCATGGAGATGCGCCTGCTCTACGAGATCTACGACGCCTCCGGCGCGCGGAAGAGTAGCCGGGCGCGCGACCTGGCGATAAGGATCACCGACCACGACGAGCTGCTCTCGATGCTGCGCCTCGCGGGCTTCGGCGTGGAGGCCGTCTACGGCGGGTTCGACGCCGAACCGTTCACCCCGGAGGGCGACCACCTGATAGTCCTGGCGCGGGCATAGGCACGGACACCGGCCAGGCCGAAAAGTCGTGGTCGGAGGATGGAGACGCCGATCTCTGAAGGCCCGGCGTCCCAAGGAGGCGGGTGCGACCTTCGCCCGGGCGGGCTTTTTCGGCCCTTTGACCCGCACAATGGACCGATATATGCAGGCATCCGGCGCGGCGGGGGGCGAACATAGGGTCGTGTGCGGCGGAGGCCGTGCTTGGAGATCCGAGAAGGAGAGAAGATGGGTAGAGGTAGGGACATGGACGGGGGCCGGCCGGTGGAGCCAGGCCAGGCCCGATCTTACGGTAACGATCCCGACGCCGTGGAGGTGCACCGGTCGGGAAGCTCGGGTTCCGGCGAGGGACGGTCCAGGGTGGAGGGACTGGGGCCGGACATCCCCGCGTCCGGGCCGACGACCGGCCGGACGCACGAGGAGGAGGTTCTCGTCTCCCGCGGGTCCACGGGTGCCGGCTCCGGCACCGGGGCGCGGCGGTACAGCGGCGGCGGCGGCGGCGGTGGCAGCGGCGAGAACCTGGCTCCGGCCCGGCGGGACAGCATCCGCTGGGGGCCGATCTGGGCAGGCCTGATCACGGCGCTCACCACCTTCCTCTTGCTGCAACTGCTGGCCATCGGGCTCGGCCTGGTAGACATCGGGCCCGGCTCCGACGGCGGCGGGGGCTGGGTGCCCGGTCTTATAGGCCTGATCGCCTTCTTCACCGGCGGCGCCGTGGCCGGGATGACGAGCGCCATAAGGGGCCCGGGCTCGGGCCTGCTGAACGGCTTCATGGTGTGGGCGCTTGGGACCGTGCTGATCCTGCTCCTCTCGGCGCTCGGCCTCGGCCAGCTCTTTGGCGCCCTCGGCAACGTGGCCGGACAGGTCGGGCCCGGCGCCCTGAGCGGCGCGGCCCAGAGCGCGCAGGGCGCCGCGCCCAACGTCAGCCCCCAGGAGGCCGAGCAGGCCCTGCAGACCGGCGCGATCGGCGCCTTCTTCGGCCTGCTGCTCTCGGCGCTCGCCTCGATGCTCGGCGGCCTTCTCGGCGGCAGGAGCAGCGACCCCATAGGCCGCCCGACCGACGCCCGCAGGGACTAGCCGTTTCAAGAACCCGTAGGTAACGAACGCGGGGGCAGGGTCTATTCCTGCCCCCGCCGAACCGTTGGGGCCCGGAGGGTTCGTTATTCCTCGCCCACGGGCATACACAATGTCTCGGTAGATCTTCGCAGAAGGAGGCGAGCGCGCATGGGCATAAACCGCTGGAGCGACGTGGAGCAGCGCAAGAGGAACGAGACGGACGCCAAGGCCGGCGACGAGCTCCCCAAAGACCAGAAGGGGGACGCCTCTTCCCGGCTGCAAGGCTCCGAGGGACCGGCCGAGGCCGAGGAGAAGCGCGACGTCGTCGAGAAATTGAGAAAGCGCGAGAGCGATTCTTAGCCCCTCGAGGCGTCTTGTGTCGTCGCGCCCGGTAGGAGCAGACGCTCCGTCGGGCTCGCGACCACACGACGGGGCGTTCGGCGAGGGATGAGCGCCTCCATCGAGGAGCATAGCGTTGACGTCGAGGGACTGACCACCCGCTACTTCGCCGCGGGCTCGGGCCCGCCCCTGGTGCTGCTCCACGGAGACGCCGAGAGCGCCTTCGACTGGTCCTGGACGCTGCCGGCCCTCGCGCGAACCCGCCGGGTCTACGCGCCCGACCTGCCGGGCTCCGGCGAAAGCGCGAAGCCCACCGCCGACTACTCCCCCGCTTTCCTGAAACGCTTCGTCGCCTCGTTCCTCGACACCGTGGGGGTCGGGCAGTCCGCCTTGGTCGGCAACTCGCTCGGGGGGCTCGTCGCCCTGCGCCTGGCCCTCTCTGAGCCCTCGCGCGTGGGGTCGCTCGTCCTCGTGGCTGGTTCCGGCCTGGGACGGGCAGTAAACCTGGGTCTCTCCTCGCTCGTCGTACCCGGCTACGGCGACCTGGCGATAGGTTGGGCCGGTACGGAGGCCGGCGCCGCCCGGAGGGCCAGGGACCGGGCGCGGCTCCTGTTCGCGCGTCCCGGGCGCGCACCGGAGGCGTGGGTCTCCGAGCAGTACCGGCTGGCGCGAACTCCTGGCTTTCTGGCGGCCCAGCTCGCCGCGCTGCGCGCCGTGCTCGACCCCCTCGGGCAGCGGGAGGTGCTGCTCGACGAGCTCCCCCGCCTGACGATGCCGACGCTCGTCGTGTGGGGGGAGCGCGACCGGGTCCTCCCCGTGTCGCAGGCGTGGGCCGCGCTCGCGCGCCTGCCGGAGGGCTCGATCGAGATCATCCCCGACTGCGGCCACCTGCCCCAGGTCGAATGGCCGGACCGTTTCGTGCAGGCGCTCGACGGGTTCCTGGGGGATTGAGAGACCCGCGGTCCAGAGCTCCGTGGGCGCCGGTAAGAACACGTTTACGTAGGGGGGGGAAGATGACGCTAAAGCCGTTGCGGGAACAGGTGGTGGTCGTCATGGGGGCTTCGAGCGGCATAGGCCGGGAGGCGGCCCTCCGCCTCGCCGGGCGGGGCGCGCAGGTCGTCGTCTCGGCCAGGGGCGAGCCCGGGCTCCGCTCTTTGGTGGAGGAGATCCAGGAGGCCGGCGGCGAGGCGACGGCCGTGGTCGCCGACACGGCCGAGTTCGAGCAGGTGAAGGCGGTGGCAGACCGCGCGGCGGAGGAGTACGGCAGGCTCGACACCTGGGTGCACGTGGCCGGCGTAGGCCTCTTCGCCGCCTTCGCGGACACCACGCCAGAGGAGTTCCGGCGCGTCATAGACGTCAACCTCATGGGGCAGGTCCACGGCGCGATGGCCGCGCTGCCTTACATAAAGCGCGAAGGCCGCGGCGCCCTCGTACACATCTCCTCCATGGGGGCGAAGCGCTCGGTCCCGCTACAGAGCGCGTACTGCGCCTCCAAGCACGGCATGGAGGGCTTTCTCGAAGCCCTGCGCGTCGAGCTCAGGCACGAAGGGCTTCCGATCGGCGTTACCAGCATCCAGCCCGCGACCACCAACACGCCGTTCTTCGACAAGGCCCGCACCAAGCTGGGGGTCAAGCCCGTCGCCCCGCCCCCGATCTACGGCCCCAACCTCGTCGCCGACGCCATCCTCCACGCCGCCGAGCACCCGGCCCGCGACATCGTGGTCGGGGGTGCGGCGAAGGCCCTGATCCTGGGCCAGCGCCTCTCGCCCCGGCTGGTGGACGCCCTTATGCAGACGAGGGGCTTCGAGGTCCACTACACGGACGAGCCCAAGGCCGAGAACGCCCCCGACAACCTCCAAGCCTCCCTGGGCCACGAAGCGGTCGAGGGCTCCTTCAGCGACCGCCAGCACCCCAGGAGCCTCTACACCTGGTTGGAGCTGCGCCCGGCGGCGAAGGGGATCGCCGTCGCGGGCGCGGCGCTCGGGGCGCTGGCCCTGCTGCGCCCCAGGTCCTAGAGCCCAGAGGCGTCCCGGACGACCCTCCAAGGGGTGACAGGCATCCGCGGCTCTCTGCGGCGACGTGAGGAGGGTCCCCTCTGCCCGAAGAGGGTGAGGCGGACCCCGCGAACGGCGCGGGGCATCACCTCTCGCCCTTCTACGATCCGCGGAGCCGGTGGTTACCGCGCCGCGCTACGGGGCGGCAAACCAGTCCACGGCCTCTTGGGCGATGGCGGGCGGGACCACGTGCGGACCGTCGAACTCCCTGTACGTGACCTCGTAGCCCGCCCCCTCGAGCTCCGGGACTATCCTGCGGCTCGTCCTGTCGATCGGGAGCCAGCGGTCCCGCGTGCCGTGGGAGACGAAGAAGCGCGGGGAGCCCGCCCGGCCGGCCGGCGCCATAAACCCCGGCGAGAACGCCAGGACGTTACCGAAAAGGTCACCGTTCGAGATCCCCAGCGAGATCGCGTAGGAGGCGCCGTCCGAGTAGCCGCCCACCGCCACGCGGTCGGGGTCCACGGCGTAGGAGGCGAACGTCTGGCCCAGGGCCTCGTCGATGGCGGCGACGTCCCGTCCGTAGCGCCCGCGTCCCAGGATCAGGTCCCAGGTCGGTCCTTGCGAGCTGAGTGCTAGCAGGATCAGGCCCGCCCCGTCCGCCTGCTGGCGTAGCTGGGCGAGGCCGTCGCGCGCGTCCTCGCCTGCCCCGTGCAGCAGCAACACCAGCGGCGCGGGCCGCCCGGCCCCGTAGCCCGCCGGCACGTAGAGGTAGCCGTCGCTGCCGGCGCCTAGCTCCAGCGGCCGCAGGCCTACCGGCGCCGCCCCGTCCGTCCCCGACGGCCGGGCCTTCAGTCGCCCCCTCGCGTACCCTTCGTCCGCAACCATATGCCTCCGTATTCCCGCTACGTCGTCCCGCTAACCCACCGCCGGCACGGCGGTGCTAGGATCGGGGCAATACACGCGGAGGAGGGAGGCGCATGGACCGGGACAGGCTTCTAGAGGACCTGAGGTGGCTCGCGGAGGGCAACCCGCAGTACGCCGGCACCGAGGAGGAGGGCCGCCAGAACCCCGAGGTCGCCCACCTGATGGCCGACGACCTCCTGCTGGCCTACATAGACGACGGGGAGGTCACCGCCCTCTTCAACCGCGTTCGCAACGCGTGATCCCGGCTTCTGGTCGGCCCTTCGAGGCCCGCGACCCGCGATCCGCCGGTCACCCCGCCCGTTCTCGCCCCGTGGTGGGCGCCCCTGCGTCGTCATCGACCGCGGCCTGGAGCACCCCGGCCAGCCCCGACGGGTCGGAGCGACGGACCACGACCCCGGGCGCGCCGTGCCAACCGGCACAGGCCCGCAGCGCCCCGGCGAGCCCTCCGACGAGGCGGTCATCCGCCTCCGTGTTCTGTTCAAGGTGGAGCGCCTTGATTTCGAAGATGCCGTCCTTGCGGTGGGCCTTCGCGTCGAGCCTGCCGACCAGCGCGCCGCGGTGCAGGATCGGGAGCGAGTAGTAGCCGTAGCGGCGCCGGGCGGCCGGGGTGTAGACCTCGATCTTGTACTCGAAACCGAAGAGCTCCAGCGCCCGCGCCCTGTCCCACACGACGGGATCGAACGGCGAGAGCAACGTGGTCACGGTGGACCGCAGCCCGCCGGAGACGACCCCCTCGGCCAGCCCGGCGTTCTCCGGATGGACGTAGGCGGGCTCCTCCCGACCCTCGACCCCGGCGCGGAGCAGCCCGCCCTCGTCAACCAGCCCTTCGAGCAGCCCCGTCACGCCCCTCTTCGGCGTCCGGAAGTAGTCGGGCACCCAGCGGGCGAAGGCGACGCCGAGCGCCCGGACGGCCTTCAGGGCGAGCGCCCGCCGGACCTCTTCCGGCGTCGGCGCAAGGCCGTCTTCCCAGCCCGGTAGCGCCCGCGCCAGCACGCGCTCGCGCAGGTCGTAGACGCGGTGGAAGTTGGGGTCGCGCCGCGAGATCATGAGCTCCCCGGCCGCGAACAGGTGCTCGAGCGCCCGCTTCTCCGGCTTCCACTCCCACCATCCGCCGGCCTTGCCGTCCGTCCGGGCAAACTCCGCGGAGCGCACCGGTCCTCCCCGGCGGATACGCTCCAGCACACGCCGGACCTCCTCGGGGTGGGCGGAGAACCAGGCGCGGGACTTCTCGCCGCCCTCCAACATAAACCGCCGGTACAGCCCGTAATCCTCGATGGGAACGAAACAGGCCGCGTGCGCCCAGCCCTCGAAGAGAGCACCCTCAGCCAGAAGCTCGTTCAGCCAGATAGGATCGTACGCGCCGAGCCTGCTCCACAGCACGAGGTAGGGGCTGCGCGCGACGACGGAGATGGAGTCGATCTGCAGCACCCCCATCCGCCGGACTGCCTCTAGAACGTCGCCCTTCTCGGTCGGTCGCCCCGGCGGAGATATCAGGCCCTGCGCGGCGAGCAGCATGGTACGCGCCGCTTCAGCCGAAAACTCCATCTACCTCGCCTCCCGAAGACACCAACGGCCACCGTTGTTATACGGCCATCCCCGTGGCCGGACGAGGGGCAATCGGTCCCGTGCCGACCAGCCGAGACGCAGACCGGCTGGCTAGCCGAAAAGCTACCCCGGCAGCAGGCTGCGGCCGACGAGGTACTCGTCCGCCTGGCGGGCGGCCTTGCGGCCCTCGGCTATGGCCCAGACTATGAGCGAGGCGCCGCGCTTGGCGTCGCCGGCGACGAAGACGCCCTCCCTCTTCGTCGCGTAGCCGTTCTCGGAGTGGATCGCGCCGCGGTCCGTGTAGCCGAGGTCCATCTCCTCCTGCAGGCGGTCCTTTACGGGTCCGGTGAAGCCGATGGCGAGCAGGACGAGGTCCGTCTCTATCTCGAAGTCCGTCCCCTCCTTCGGGACGGTCTTGCCCTCGGGCGTGCGCTCGGTCTCCACGGCGTGCATCTTCTCGACGTGGCCGTTCGACCCCGAGAAACCCTTGACGGCGACGGAGAAGCCGCGCTCGCCGCCCTCCTCGTGGGCCGGGTAGGTGTGGAGGATCAGCGGCCAGTCGGGCCAGGTGAGGTGGTCGGGGTTCTCGGGAGGCTTCGGGCCGTGGGTCAGGACCTTCACCGAGGCGCAGCCCTCGCGGTGGGAGTTGCCGAGGCAGTCCGCGCTCGTGTCGCCGCCGCCCAGGATCACGACGTTCTTGTCCTTAGCGGTTATCTCTATCTCGGCGTTCGTCGGGAGCCCCGCGACGCGGCGGTTCTGCTGGGTGAGGTAGTCCATCGCAAGGTGGATGCCCCCGAGCTCCCGTCCCGGCACGTCGAGGT
>JAUJMB010000296.1 GCA_030447045.1 Rubrobacteraceae bacterium
CCGCCGCCCGCTCCACCGCGCTCCCCGGCGTGTGCTCGCCCATGCCGACGTGGGTCCCGGCGTGCCGGTCCCCCAGCAGCCTCTCGACGCGCCGGACGAGGTCGGTCTTCTCGTGGAGGGTGCGCCCGGTAACAACGAAGGCCCGGCCGTGAGACCGGGCCTCCTCTTCGAGCTTGCTCAGGCTCCCCGCGCCGAAGTGGACCCTCTCGGTCGCCAGGAACGTGTGCGTGCCGCCGATCATGCCGGCAGTCTACAACGACGCGGGCCCGGCGCGCTCGGCGCCGGACCCTTCTTCCTCCTAGACCCTGCTGCCGGTGAGGAGCGCGGCCTTCTCGGCGACGCGCCGGCCAAGGTACCTGGCGGCGGCGAGCTCCTGCTCGCCCGGCTCGTTGGTGCTGCTGGCGCCGTAGGGGTTGCCGCCGGCCTCGAAGAGCACGGGGTCGGTGTAGCCCGGCGTCACGAGGATGGAGCCCCAGTGCGCGAACACGTTGTACAGGGAGAGGAGCGTGGACTCCTGCCCGCCGTGCGCGTTGGACGCGCTGGTGAACCCGCTGACGACCTTGTCCGCGAGCTTGCCCTCGAACCACAGCCCGCCCGTCGTGTCGATGAACTGCTTGAGCTGCGCCGAGACGTTCCCGAAGCGCGTCGGCGTCCCGAAGATGTAGGCGTCGGCCCACTCGAGGTCCGCAAGGTCAGCCTCCGGCACGTCCTCGGTCATCAAGGCGTGGTCGGACCAGCCCTGGTTGCTCTTGATGGCCTCCTCCGGCGCCAACTCGTGCACCTTGCGGAACCGAACCTCGGCCCCGGCCTCCTTGGCACCCTCCTCGACGGCCTGCGCCAGCTTGTACACGTTGCCCGTCGCGCTGTAGTAGATCACCGCTACTTTAGTCGCCATCTTTGCTCCTTTGGTTGTAAGTGGACCCGCGTCCACTTTAAGAATAGAGGCTATCGCGGTAGACTGGCGGTGTCAAGAGAGCGGGATGGTTCGAATGGTGCAGCTACACGAAATTCAGGGGCGGGGCGGGTGGGATCTGGACCACCTGGGGCGTCCGGCGGGCGGGGGGCACGAGCGGAGCGACGCGGCGCGCAACCGGCGGGCCGTGCTGGAGGCGGCGCGGGCGCTCTTTGCGGAGCGCGGGGTTACCTGTGTGACGATGGAGGAGATCGCGCGCGCGGCCGGCGTCGGCAAGGGCACCCTCTACCGGCGCTTCCCGAACAAGGGGGTGCTCTGCCAGGCCCTGCTCGACGAGCCCACCCGCGGGTTCCAGCGGGAGACCATGGAGCTCGTCGGGGAGACGGGCGTCGGTGCTCTGGCGAAGCTGGACCGCTTCCTCGACGGGCTGGTCCGGTTCACGGAGGAGAACCTGGACCTCCTCTACGGCGGCGAGGAGCCGCTGTGGGGTGCTACCCGCCTGGCGCGCTTTCGCTCTCCCGCCTACGACTGGCGGCGGTGGACCGTGCTCGGGTTGTTGCGCGCGGCCGCGCGCGATGGGGAGATCGACGGTAGCCTCGACCTCGAGTACCTCGCCACGGCGCTCCTCGCGCCGCTGGAGGTGGAGCTCTACTACCATCAGCGGCGGGTGGCTGGCCTGCCCTCCGGCCGCATAAGCGCCGGGCTCAGGTCGCTGGTGCCGAAAAAGTAAGACGGACAAAGCCTACAGAACGGAGAAGGGCATGGAGCTTGGAGGGTTGCACCACCTCACGGCGGTCACCACGGACGCCGGGCAGAACGTGGATTTCTATACCAGGGTGCTTGGCATGAGGCTCGTCAAGAAGACCGTAAACCAGGACGACGTCTCGGCGTACCACCTGTTCTACGCCGACGCGCTCGGCAGCCCCGGCACAGACGTAACCTTCTTCGACTGGCCGCACCTCAAGATCGCGCCGAACCGGCCGGGTGCGGGCGAGGTCTCCGTAACCGGCCTTCGGGTCCCCGATCGCGAGGCGCTCCAGTGGTGGGCCGGCAGGCTGGAGGAGTCCGGCGTCGAGCACGACGGGGTGAAGGACGACGGCGGCCGGCTCTACCTGGACTTCCGGGACCCCGAGGGCCAGCGGCTCAGGCTCTCCGAGGACCGGGGCGAGGGCACCGAGCCCGGCAAGCCGTGGGACGGCGGCGAGGTCCCGGCGGAGTACGGCATCAGGGGCCTCGCGTCGGTGGACCTCACGGTCCGAGAGCTCGAACCGACCGAGTGGACTCTCACGGAGGTTCTCGGCTTCCGCAAGACCGGCGAGAGGGGCGAGGCCGACGGCAGGACGGCCGTCTACGAGGTCGGGCCGGGAGGCCCCGGGGCCACGGTGCGGGTGCTGGAGAGGCCTGGGGCCGGGCTGGCGCGCCTCGGGCGCGGGGGCGTGCACCACGTCGCGTTCAGGACGCCGGACGACGAGGAGCACGCGCTGTGGCGGGAGAAGATCCGGGCGATGGGCCTCGGCGTCACCCCGCAGATAGACCGGTTCTACTTCAGGAGCATCTACTTCCGCGAGCCGGGCGGCGTCCTCGTCGAGATCGCGACCGACGGCCCGGGCTTCGCCACCGACGAAGACCCGGACCACCTCGGCGAGCGCCTCTCCCTTCCGCCCTTCCTGGAGGACCGCCGCGAGGAGATAGAGTCGCGCCTGACGCCGGTGTAG
>JAUJMB010000297.1 GCA_030447045.1 Rubrobacteraceae bacterium
CCACCATCGGCGGCAGCGGCCCGACCTCGCTCTTCGCGACGGAGCTAGGTATTCCCACGATCATGACCGGCAACGTCGCCAACGCCGGCAGCCGCATCCACTCCCCCAACGAGTCCGTCCGCCTGGACGACTACTTCGAGGCCGTCGGCTATTTCGCCCGCTTCTTCGAGCGCTTCGGCCGGGAAGGGTCCCCGTCTTGACGGAGGGAAAGGGCCTCGACCTTCCCGAGAGCGTACGGCGGAGCCTGGCGTCGGCGGTGCTCGAACGCGGCGCGCAGGCCAGGATGGTCTCGACGCAGGGGCGGGAGTCGATGAGGCCGCCGAAGGGGCACGTGGTAACGGCGGCTTCGCGGGGGGAGATCGAGGGCATCAGGGGACCCGCCCGCATCGTGCGCCAGCTCGAGTTCTACAAGACCTTCTACGGCCCCGTCGTGCGCCTCGCGTTCACCGTCTACCCCATGGACGGCGAGCCCTTCTCCGCGGCAACCCTCCTGAACGTGAGCCAGGTCTCCGGCGACGCAGCCCTCTCCGGCCTCGGACGGCAGGGGGAGGTTTTCTTCCACTTCTACTATGAGGAAGGCGGCGACCTGGTCTACGCGTTCTCCAAGGAGATACCGAACGGGGAGCGCCAGCGCGGCGAGGCGAAGAAGATCCTCAAGATGGCCCGCGACGCCTTCTCCAACACGCCCTTAGACCGCCGAAGCTTCCGGTCGGCGGTCGGCCTGGCCGAGAGGCAGTTCGAGTCGGTTGTCTCTGAACCTGATGCGGAGGATGAGGGTTAGGCCGTTAGTCTTCCAGACGCGTCCCGCGTATACTTCCGGCCATGCTGGCGGGGAGCGCTTCTAAGGATTTCGTTACAAAGATAAGCCAGGCACTGGAAGACGCCGGGCGGAGGGGCATCCATGTAACCGCAGGCGCGGGGACCGTCCACCTGGAGGGTCAGCAGTTCGCCCACAGTCCGGTGGAGGACGAAGAAGACGGGGCACCGCCGGGGCGCCCGTTCCACCTGGAGGAGCCGCCGGGGCCGCGGGACATCGGCCGGCCCGACGGCACCTCGCGGCTCTGTTACTTTCTCGATGGCGTCCAGAGTTCGCGGGAGATCGGGCGCATAGAGATGTCGCCCGTGATCGTGGCGACGGTCGCCGCGGCCATCGTCAACCGTTGCGACCGGCGGTTCTCCCGGATGCCGCTGGAGGACCCGCCGGCGGTCGTGCAGGCCGTGATCCTGCCGCGCAGCGCCGGCGACGAGAAGGTCGAGGCGTTCTGGGATTTGCTCGTAGGGGCCGGCTTCTCCGAGTTCGGCCCGGGGGACGTCCCCTCCTCCCCGCACCTGGTCCTCGACTCGGCGCAGTACGTGCCCGGCGCGGACCCCTCCGACTACGTCGGGATGCGCGAGATGGCCCGCTCGCGCGTACGGACGCTCAGGGAGCGGCTGGAGGGCGAGATGCTGCGCCGGTGGGAGCTCGACGACCGGACGCTCGCGGATTCGGAGGCCTGGATCGCGGTGGACGGCCAGCTCAGGGATATCAGGGAGTCGAACCGGCGCGCCGTCGGCCTCATAAAGAGCGTGGCCCGCCCCGAGTTCGTCGGCAGGGACGTCGCGATGCTGCTCGACCTGGAGCCCGGCATGAGGACGACGAGCTTCGTCCCCGACTGGCAGCTCCGGCGAGACCTCAGCGAGCGGCGCACCTCCTGGTACCTCAGGATGTGGCCGCCCCAGCAGGGCGCCGACGCTTTGGGGTCTCTGATGCGCGTCGAGGCGCCCAGGGACACGGAACCCGAGGCCGTGGACGAGATATCGCGTTGGATCCTCGCCGAGCGGGCGCCGCTCGCGAAGCCGGACCCGAGGTGGCCCGCCATGATCTACCCCATCCATTACGTCGAGAAGATCCTGAAACCCCTGGTCCAGAGCTCGGAGCGGTCCTACTCGAAACTCGAACGCCAACTCGCATCCAACGGAGGGAGCTAGATGCTTCACGACCACTTCCTGGATCTCGACCTGGGCCCCATAGGCCGCGTCGTGACCAGCGAGGATAGCCCCGCAACCGCCCACGAGTTCTTTTTCTGGACCGCCGAGACCGAGGCCGCCCAGAACCTCGACATCGGCCATATAGTCGCCGCGGAGGCCGAGGACGCCACCGCCGTCGCCGTCCTCGACGACCCGCGCCGCTACTCCGACCTCCAGTCCTTTCTCGACGACTTTTATGCTTATGACGGCGACCCCGCGCTGGAGGCGCTCTCCGAGCGCGTCGAGATACTGGTCTTCAAGGCGCGCGTCCTCGCCACCAAGCACCGCCACGAGAGGAAGAAGTCCAAGCGCCCGGTCCGCACGGGACCCGTCTTCTTCGCCACGAGCGCGGCCATCGAGTACGCCTTGGGCACCGAGGACTTCGCGGGGCACAAGATCCCGATGCTCCTCCACGAGAACGGCAACGAGAAGAACGGTAGTCCCCAGCGCACCCCCCTCTTCGTCGACGGCGACTACCTGCTCGGCCCGGAGGCCGGCCACCTCAACATCACGGGCATGAGCGGCCTCTCCACCAAGACCAGCCACGCCCTCTTTACCATCGCGAGCACCTTCCAGACCGTGAAGGACAAGAAGGTCGCCGCCCTCATGT
>JAUJMB010000005.1 GCA_030447045.1 Rubrobacteraceae bacterium
AGCGCCGGTTGGTTTCGGCGGCGGTCCCGAAGCCGGCGTACTGGCGCATGGTCCAAGGCCTGCCGCGGTACATCGAGGGGTAGGGGCCGCGGGTGTACGGGTACTGCCCCGGGTCTCCCAGCTTCTCAGGGTACTCGAAGCCCTCGAGGTCGGGGGGGCCGTAGAGGGGCTTCACCTCTATGCCGGACTCCGTGCGCCGCTCTTCCCGGCGGTTCTCGACGTCCATCCCTCGTCCCTTCCGTTAGCCCTGCGTCCCGGGCAATTCTACAAGCTCGGTGAGCACGCCGAAGGCCCCCTTCGGATGCACGAACGACATACGCGTGCCCCCGACCCCGACCCGGGGCGACTCGTCTATCAGATCCACCCCGTTCCCCTTTAGCTCGGCCAGAGCCCCCTCCAGGTCCTCGACCTGAAACGCCACGTGGTGGAAACCCTCGCCGCGCTTCTCCAGGAACTTGCCGACCGGGGAGTCGGGGCGGGTGGGCTGGACGAGCTCGATCTGGGATTCCCCCACCCTGAACATGGTGGCCACGATGCCCTGCTCCTCGACGACCTCGGGCTCCGAAGGCCGCGCCCCGAAGTTCTCCTCGTAGAAGCGGGCGGCGGCCTCCAGGTCGCGGACGGCGTAGCCCAGGTGGTCTATCCGGTCAAGCAACGTTCTCCCTCCTGTAGTCGTGCAAAGGATTGTAGATCACCAAACACACGACCGCCGTGGGCCAAAATCCGACAGAGCGAGAGCCGGGAGGCTGCGATGGCACAGAGTATTATGGGTACGATTCAGGAGCTCTCCGAGGAGCGGGAGAGGATCCTGGCCCGCGAGGGGGGCCACCACGCGGAGGCCGGCGATCGGGGCAGGGTCGGGCAGATAGACTACGACCTGCAGGTGTTGTGGGACCTCCGGCGGCGCGAGCTGGCGGGCGAGGCCGTCAGCCTCAGGGAGGACTACTACGACCGTTACACCGTCGACCCCGGAGGCGACGCGCCGGGGCGCTAGACGGGTTAGAACCCCAGCCTGGTGTTGATGTCGGACCACTCCGCGTCGGAGGCGGCCTGGCTCAGGATCTTCTTCAGCTCCAGGACGTCGTCCTCGTGGAAGGAGGGACGCCTGGCGTCGGGCACGAAGTTCATCACACGCCCGTCGGCGTAGCGCACCACCACCTTCGACACGCCCACGCCCGTGGTGCTTCCGCCTGAACGCCGCCTCTCCCGCTGTATGCCGTGCATGTGCTCCCCCTAACTGACGGTCTGGCGGGCGTCGTGGGCCACCGTGTCCAGGTACGCGGCCATCATGTGCAGCTCGTAGGACTCGAAGACCTCGCGGATCCTCGGCCTGAACACGTCGGAGTCGCCGTTGTCGAATTCGATCACGATCTCAGCGACGCCCTTAGGGTCCATGCCGGCGTCCGAGATGTCGAGCGGGCTCCCCCGCCACTCACGGTTGGCCTCTTCCCTGCTCGCGTCCTGCACGCGGGCTCCTTTCCCGTTAGGTCTCCCTGCCAGCGGCATGTTACCAGAGCATCCGGCCTACAAGGGCCAGAGCGGGGCGGCGGCGACCAGCAGCGGCGCGAAGAGCAGGGCCGGCAGCATGTTTCCGACCCGTACCCGCTTCAGATCCAGGAGCCCGAGGCCGAGGCCCACGATCAGGACGCCGCCGGTCGCCGCGGCCGCCGAGATCATGGCGTCCGTAACGAGAGGCTCCAGAGAGCCGGCCCCCAGCGTCAGGGAGCCCTGCACGACGAGTATCGTTCCGGCGGACAAGAGCACGCCCCACCCGAGCACCGAGGCGAACGTGAGCGCCGCAATAAAGTCCAGGCCGCTCTTGAGGGCGAGCAGGCCGTAGTCCCCGCGCAGGCCGTCCTCGAGGGAGCCGATCACGGTGAGGGGACCCACGCAGAAGAGCAGGCTCGTCGTCACGAACGCCCGGCTGACCGGGCTCTCGCCCTTCGAGAACCGCTTCTCCAGTTGGTCGCCCAGCCGCTCCAGCCGGGCCTCTATACCCACCAACTCCCCCACCACCAGCCCCGCGACGACGCTTACGAGCGGCACCAGGGGGTTGGCGTACTCCAGAAAGTTGGCGACGCCGACCAGCAGCGTGACGATGCCGATGGCCTGCATGGCCGTCGCGCGCATGGCTTCCGGCAGCTTCGCGCCGGCGAGGGTGCCGATCCCCCCTCCTACCAGCACGGCGACGACGTTTATCGCGGTTCCGAGGCCCAAGATGGGCAGGATTATAGGGTTTGCGTGGCGCACGCGTCGCCGCGATGCGGGGCGCCCGCCGCCGATGAAAAAGGGCGTCGGCCTCTCTGTATAATCCGCCGTGTCATGGCGGGGTTAGCGGGAGTCTGAATCTTGGATCTCTACGAGTATCAGGGCAAAGAGTTGTTGAGGAGCTACGACCTGGAGACACTTCCTGGCATCGTGGCCGGCACGCCGGAGGAGGCGGCCAGGGCGGCCGAGACGCTCGGGGGGACCGTCGCGGTAAAGGCGCAGGTCCTGATCGGCGGTCGCGGCAAGGCCGGAGGCATCGCGGTCGTCCACAACGCCACCGAGGCGCGGGAGGCCGCCGAGCGCATACTCGGGATGGACATCCGGGGGCACACCGTCAGGCGGGTCTACGTCGAGGGCGGGGCGGAGATCGAGAAGGAGTACTACCTCTCCATTACCGTAGATAGGGCCGAGAAGAAGCCCCTGATCCTGTTCTCGACCGAGGGCGGCGTGGACATCGAGGAGGTCGCCGAGACCAAGCCGGAGGCCATCGTGCGCCTGCACGTGGACCCGCTGCTCGGGCTGCTGCCGTACCAGGTGCGCGAGATCACCTTCGCGGCCGGCCTCGAAGGCGAGGCGGCGAAGGGTGTTGGGAGGACGCTGATGCACCTGTACGAGGCCTTCAAGGGGCTCGACGCCAGCCTCGTCGAGATCAACCCGCTCGTGCTGACGAAGGACGGACGGGTGATCACGCTCGACTCGAAGGTGACGGTGGACAACTCGAGCCTCTACCGGCACAAGGACATCGCCGATTTGCACGACGTGGAGGCGGCCGACCCGCAGGAGCAGCGGGCCCAGGAGGTCGGGCTCCAGTACGTGAAGCTCGACGGGAACGTCGGGATCTTAGGCAACGGGGCCGGGCTTGTGATGAGCACGCTCGACGTCGTGGCCCAGGCCGGCGGGGAGCCGGCCAACTTCTGCGACGTCGGGGGCGGGGCGGACGCGGAGAAGATCGCAGAGGCCCTCGACATCGTCACGTCCAACGAGCAGGTCGAGAGCGTGCTCTTCAACATCTTCGGCGGGATAACCCGCGGCGATGAGGTGGCCCGCGGGCTGCTCTCGGCCATCGAGCGGACCGGGATCGGGCTGCCCATAGTGGTGCGCCTCGACGGGACGAACGCCGAGGAGGGGCGCCGCATCCTGGCGGAGAACACACCCGAGAACGTACACACAGAGGAGACGATGCTCGACGCGGCCCGCCGCGCCGTGGAGCTCGCGCGCGACGGGGGGCGGTAGATCATGGCGATACTGGTAGACGACGGCACGCGCCTCCTCGTCCAGGGTATAACGGGCAGGGAGGGCGCCTTCCACACGGGCCGGATGCTGGAGAGCGGCACGAACGTGGTGGCGGGCGTTACGCCCGGCAAGGGTGGCCAGGACCACGACGGGGTTCCCGTCTTCAACACCGTGAGCGAGGCGGCCGAGGAGACCGGGGCGAACGCGAGCGTCATCTTCGTCCCCCCGCCGTTCGCCGCCGACGCCATCTTCGAGTCGTTGGACTCGGGCATGACGACCATCTGCTGCATCACGGAGGGTATCCCCGTCCACGACATGATGCGGGTGGCGGACTTTATGGCCAACAAGGACGCGACGCTCATCGGGCCCAACTGCCCCGGCGTGCTCTCGCCAGGCAAGGCGAACGTCTCCATCATGCCGCGCGACATCTTTACGCCCGGCCGGGTCGGGGTCGTCAGCCGCAGCGGGACGCTCACGTACCAGATAGTCAACGAGCTCACCCAGAGGAGCATCGGGCAGAGCACGGCCGTCGGCATCGGGGGAGACCCGATCATCGGCACGAACTTTATAGAGATCCTCGGCAAGTTCGAGGAGGACCCGGAGACCGACTGCGTGGTGATGATCGGCGAGATCGGGGGCAATGCGGAGCAGCTCGCCGCGGAGTACGTCCAGAGCGAGATGCGGACCCCCGTCGTCGCCTACATCGCGGGCTTTACCGCGCCGGAAGGGAAGACCATGGGCCACGCGGGGGCCATCGTCTCCGGCGGTGAGAGCACGGCCGAGGCCAAGAGCGAGGCCCTGCGGGGCGCCGGCATCCGGGCCGCTACCAACCCGTCGGAGGTGGCAGAGCTGGTGGCTGAGGCGCTCGGAGGGTAGGGGCCTGCGATGCGGTTCGGGGGTTCGGGATGGAAGCCCGCCAGCCGGCGGAACAGGCGGAAGGGCCGCGCCCCGCGGAGGTCCACCGAGGAGGGCGCGGATCGGGCTTTCATCCTCATCCTTGTGGTCTTCGGCCTCCTGGCGCTCGGCCTGGTGCTGGTGGTGGGCTTCATGAGCACTTGAAGCGGGATCTCCGGGCGCCGTGCTAGACTTTCCGTCGGGTCGGATGCGCCCAGGAAACCATGGCTAAACCTCTGGCTCCATCCACACTTTCAGGCAACCGGCTCACCCGCTGGCTGCTCAAGCACCGCATCGAGCAGGCCAAGGGGCCGGGCGCACGCGAGAGCGCGAACGACCAGCACCCGTGGTGGCAGGTCGTCTGCCTCACCGGGGTGGACTACTTCTCCACGCTCGGCTACATACCGGGCATCACGCTCGCCGTGGCGGGGGCACTCTCCCCCATCGCCACCATGCTTATCGTGCTGCTCACGCTCTTCGGGGCTCTGCCGATGTACCGCCTCGTCGCGGGCAAGAGCCCCCACGGCCAAGGCTCCATCGCAATGCTCGAGAACCTCCTCTCTTTCTGGCAGGGCAAGCTCTTCGTGCTGTGCCTGCTCGGCTTCGTCGCGACCAGCTCCAGGCGGCCCCTGATCCACGTGGGTGGCCGATGAGCCGCCAGTTCCTGGTCGTCGGCTTGGGGCGCCTCGGTATCGCGATGGTGAACACCCTGGACGCTTTGGGCCACGAGGTGCTCGCGCTCGACGCCAAAGAGGGCCTCATCCAGGACCTCGCCGACGACCTGCCGAACGTCCATCTCGTCGCGGCCGACGCCACGGACGAGGACGTGCTGCGGGGCCTTAACGTCGACCAATTCGACGCCGCGGCCGTCGTCATCGGCGAGAACCACGTCGAGGCCGGTATCCTGACCACGGCGAACCTGAAGGAGATAGGGGTGCCGATGGTCGTTGCCCGCGCCACTACCAAGCTCCACGCGAAGGTTCTCGAGAGGGTCGGGGCCGACCGGGTGATACAGCCCGAGAGGGAGATGGGCGAGCAGGTCGCGCGCGTGCTCGCCTCCCCCGCCGTCCTCGACTACGTGAACCTCGGGGAAGACGAGGCCCTCATCGAGGCCAACGTCCCCGAGCAGTGGGCCGGCAAGTCCCTGGCGGAGCTGTCCCTCTCCCGCAACCTCGGCCTGACGGTTCTGGCCCACAAACCGCAGGGCGGCGCGGGGTCGCTCCCCACGGGCGACACGGTCCTCCGGGGGGGGGACCTGATCGTGGTCGGCGGCTCGAAGAAGAACCTCGACGCCTCGCCGCTGGCCGGTCCGGGTGAGAGGAGGTAGGCCGTGCGCACGGTTATCATCGGGGGGGGCGAGGTCGGTTTCAACACGGCCAGGATGCTCTCCCAGGAGGGGCACGACGTGGTCCTCGTGGACAAGGACGAGGCGCTGGTCGAGCGGGCCGCGGAGCAACTCGACGCGCTGGTCATCCACGGTAACGGGGCAAGCCCCAGGCTGCTCGCGGAGGCGGGCGTAAAGAGGGCCGACCTGGTCATCGCGGCGAGCAGCTCCGACGAGGTCAACATCATCGCTTGCCTGACGGCGAAGGCCCAGGGGGTGTCGCGCACCGTCGCGCGCATCCACGACCCCGACTACTACGACACCACAGACGAGTTCGCCAGGGAGATGCTCGGCATCGACTTCGTCATCCACACCGAGCAGATGGCGGCGAGGGAGATCAAGGCCGCCCTTCTCGTACCCGGCGCCATAAACGTGGACACCTTCGCCGAAGACAGGATAGAGGTGGCCGAGGTGATCCTGGCCGAGGACTCCCCCGCCGCCGGCCAGGCGCTCAAGGAGGTGAAGCTGCCGGAGCAGAGCCTGATCGTGGGCGTGGTCAGGCGCGGCGAGGCGCTCGTCCCGCGCGGCGACACGGTGCTGGAGGTTCGGGACCACGTACTGCTCATCAGCGGCGGCCGGCGGGTCTCCGAGGTGGTCGGGGCCGTCTCGACGGACACGGCGCCGGTGAGGGAGGTGACGATCTACGGCGGGGGCAGGATCGGGCTGCGGCTGGCGCTCACCCTGGAGGAGGCCGGCATCTCCGTGCGGGTCATCGAGCGGGACGAGGGGCGGGCGCGCCACGTCGCCTCGCAGCTCAGGCGCGGCTTCGTGCTGCACGACGAGGGGATCTCCCGCGACTTTCTCCTGCAGGAGCGCGTCGACCGCACGGACGCCTTTGTGGCCGTGACGGGCGACGACCGGGCGAACCTGCTGGCCGCGATGTACGCCCGCCAACTCGGGGCGAGGACGACCATCGCCGGCGTCAGCCGGGGCGAGTTCGCGCCGCTTGCGGACGCCCTCGGGGTGGACCTTACGATAAGCCCGCGCACCCTCGCAGCGGAGGCGATCCTGCGCTTCGTCCGCAAGGGCGATATCGTCAACGTGGCGCTGCTGGAGAGCGGCGCGGAGATGATCGAGCTGCGCGTCCCGCCCGGGTCCCGCGTGGCCGGCCGGCCGCTCTCGGAGGTAGGCTTCCCCCGCGGCGCCATCGTCGGCGCCCTGCTGCGGGACGGCAACGTCGTCATTCCCTCCGGGCGAGAGATGCTGCGCCCCGGGGACGACGCGGTCGTCTTTACGGTCGAGAGCGCCGTGGACGAGGTCGAGCGCCTCTTTGCACCCTAGGGCCGTCGCGAACGCCCTCGGCGCCATCGTGGCCGCCGCCGGGGCCACGATGCTCGTGCCGGCCCTCTACGCGCTCCTTGCGGGCGACGGCCACGCCGCGGACTTCGCCCTTCCCGCGTTCGTCTCGCTGATCGTGGGCGCGGTCGCCTTCGTGCTCACCCGCAACCCGAACGCGCGCATCTTTGGCAGGGATGTCTTCCTGATCGTGGTGCTGGGTTGGATCTCGGTCGCCGCCGTCGGGTCTACGCCCTTCCTTCTCTCCGGCCTGATGGGGCCCGCGGACGCTTTTTTCGAGTCGATGGGCGGGTACACGACGACCGGCGCCTCGACGGTGGAGACGCCGGAGGACGTGGCGCGGTCGCTGCTCCTGTGGCGCAGCCTGACCCAGTGGTCCGGCGGCATCGGGATCGTGCTCATCCTCGTGGCCGTCGCCCCGCTGGTCGGCTTCGGGGCCGCCCAGCTCTACTCGGCCGAGGTCGCGAGCCCCGTGGCCGAGAGGCTCACCCCCCGCATCCAGGACACGGCCAAGATCCTCGTCTACGTCTACGGGGCGCTTACGGTGGGAGGGGTCGTCTCGCTCCTCCTGGCGGGCATGGGCCCTTTCGACGCGGTCAACCACGCCCTCACGACGGTCTCGACCGGCGGCTACTCGACGCGCTCGGGCTCGATCGGTGCGTTCGACTCGCTGGCCGTCGAGCTGTGCGTGGCGGGCGGCATGGTCCTCTCGGGGGTCAATTTCGCCCTCTACTACCAGGCGGCCCGGGGACGGCGGCGGCGGGTGTCCGAGAACCGCGAGCTCCGATGGTACCTGGCGTTCATCCTCATAGGCACGGCCGTGGTGGCGGCCACCCTGTACTTTTTCGACTATTATGACTCGCCGGCGCGCGCGCTTCGGGAGTCGTTCTTTCAGACCACGAGCCTGCTGACCGGCACGGCGTTCACGACGGCGGGCTGGACGGCGTGGGGTCCCCTGGCCCAGGGACTGCTGATGGTCTTTATGGCCATCGGGGCGTGCTCCGGCTCCACCAGCGGGGGCGTGAAGGTCGTCCGGGCGATCCTGCTCGTCCGCCACGCCGCCCAGGACGTCTTCAGGATGGTCCACCCCCAGGCCGTCACCCCCCTGAGGCTGGGCGACCGCGTCGTCTCGGAGCGGGTACGGACCACGTTTCTCGGGTTCTTTTTCGTCTACGTCCTGCTCCTGACCCTGGGCACGTTGCTCATGGGGTTGCATCAGATCCCCGTCGGCCACGCCTTCGGCGCGGTCTTTGCCTGCCTGAACATAACGGGCACCGCCCTGGGTCCCGTGGGAGATCCCGCGTTCTACGCCGCGCTCCCCCCTTCGGCCAAGCTGCTCCTCACGGTCTACATGCTGCTGGGCCGCCTGGAGCTGTTCACCGTGCTCGTCCTCCTGTCCCCCACGTTCTGGCGCGATTAAAGAGCCCGGATGAACTACAGGATCGTTCTGGGGTAAACGCGGGGGCTATCCTCGCCATCGGCGCTTCGCTCCTGGTTCCGCTGGGGATCTCGCTGTTCTACCGGGACGGCTCGTGGGTGAGCTTCGTCTTGCCGGCCGCGGTGATGCTCGCGGTGGGCGGCGTCGGGTTCAGGCTGGCCCGCGAACCGCGGGGTGCTTCGAAGGAGACTACGAATCCGCGGGCCGCGCGCTCCGCGACTCGGCGTTCACGGTACCAAGCATCATCACGACCACCGGCTTTGTAACCGCCGACTTCGACACGTGGAACCCTTCGGCCGAGATCATCCTCGTTCTGCTCATGTTCGTCGGCGGCTGCGCCGGTTCGACCGCCGGCGGGATGAAGGTGATACGCGTCCTTATCGTCTTCTGGACCATCGTCCAGGACGTCTTCCGGATGGTCCATCCGAGGGCCGTCACCCCTTTGAGCATCGGCGGTCGCGTGATACCCGAAGGCGCGAGGGTCGCGGCCCTGGGGCTGTTCGCCGCCTGGATCGGCGTCTTCGGCCTCGCGACCTTTCTCGACGCCCTCCAGGAGAACCTCACCCCCCTCTCCTCCGCGACCGCCGTCGCCGCCACCCTCAACGACGTCGGACCCGGGCTCGGCCAGGTCGGTGCCACCGAGGGCTACGAGGTCGTCAATCCCTTCGGACGCGTTGTGCTCACCGTGTGCATGCTCCTGGGCCGGCTGGAGATCTTCACCGTCCTCGCCCTGCTCTCCCCCGCCTTCTGGAGAAGATAAAGAGAGCTTTCAGCCGTCAGCTATCAGCCTCTTCAGATGTCCGGGATCTCTTCACGCAAGACAGAGGCCTCTATGACGCAGGCCCGGCCCCTGCAAGATGACCTGCTGATGGCCAAAAGCTGACGGCTATTCCGGCAGGTCTATGATCCTGCGCCCCAGCAGGCTCTCGACGAGCTCGACGGCGAGGGCGGCGGTGCCGTTGCGGACGTCGAGGATGGGGTTGACCTCGACGACGTCCAGGGAGGTGACGACACCGGCCTCGTTTATGAGCTCCATGACGAGGTGCGCCTCGCGGTAGGTGAGGCCGCCGCGCACGGGCGTGCCGACACCGGGGGCTATCTCGGGGTCGAGGACGTCGAGGTCGAAGGAGAGGTGGACGCGGTCGGCGTGGCCGAGGTCCTTCATCGCCTGTCGGACCACGCGGGCCACGCCGTAGGCGTCTATCTCCTTCATGGTGTAGGCGCGGGCGCCGGCCTCGCGCAGCAGGTTGCGCTCTTCGAGGTCCACGGACCTCAAGCCGATCAGGACGGCGTCCTCGGGCCTCACGCTCGCGCCGGGACCCCCGATATCTACGAGGCCGGGCGGGCCGTTGCCCGTGAGGGTGGCGAGCGGCATCCCGTGGATGTTCCCCGAGGGCGAGGTCTCGGGGGTGTTGAAGTCCGCGTGGGCGTCGAGCCAGATCACGCCGGTCCGGCCACCGGCGGCGCCCGCCACCCCGGAGACGGTCCCTATCGAGATGGAGTGGTCCCCCCCGAGAAAGATCGGGAACAGCCCCTCGGAGACCACCGCCTCCGCCCGCCGGGCCACCTCCTCGCAGACGGCCCGCACGGCGTCCAGATGCCTGACGCTCTCGTCGCTCTCGACGAGCTCGGGGATGGGCACGCGTGCGTTCCCAAGGTCGGTGACGGGACGGCCGAGCTCCTCGATGGCGGCCTCCATGCGCGCGTAACGAATCGCGCTCGGCCCCATGTCGACGCCGCGGCGGCCCTGGCCGAGGTCCATCGGGACGCCGAAGATACCGACGGGCGCCCGGCCGTCCTCAGGCAAAGGAGACCCCCCCGGACCGCCGAGGGTCGGCCGCCGCCTCGAACCTTCCCTCCGCAGTCAGCCTGACGGCGTTGACGCCGCCGAAGAACATGTTGGGCTCCTCGTAGGGGAGCACGCGCCCGAAGCGCCGCAGGTCCGCGGCCCGCCCGCCGCTCTCGTAGGCGAAGAGGTCCCCCTCGGCGTGGAACCGGGGCGCCAGGACGGCCTCCTCGACGGTCATCCCGAGGTCCAGCACGTTGACGAGCGTCTGCAGGATGGCGGTCGGTATACGAGAGGCGCCGGGGGAGCCGAGGGCGACGATCCCACCCTCCGCGGAGGAGACCACGGTCGGGCTCATGCTGGAGACGAGCCGCTCGCCGGGGTCGAGGGCGTGAAACCCCTTAGGGTTGAGCTCCGGCTCGCCGAGGCTGTTGTTCAGGGGTATCCCCGTGCCGGGCACCACGAGCCCGGAGCCGTACCCCATGCTGGCGGTGATGGAGACGGCGAGCCCGTCGGCGTCCACGCAGGAGAGGTGGCTCGTCTGCGGGGAGCCGAAGCCCTGGAAGATGCGGCGGCGCTGAGCCTCGGCGTACTCCTCGCCGGTCAGGCGGGCGGCCACGCGGTCGTTGCGCGTGCCGTCGAGGTACTGCGTCTCCCGGTCCTCGAGCGCGAGCCTCATGGCGCCGGCCATGACGGTCACGTACTCCTCGTCCGGCATCGCCGCGAGGTCGTAGGCCGAGACGACCTTGAGCATCTGGGCGAGGGTGGGCCCGCCGGCCGAGGGCGGCCCGTTCGTGTACATCTCCCCTGGCCCGTAGCGCACGCTCATCGGCTCCCTGATGACGGGCCGGTACTCGGCGAGGTCCGTCTCCGTCAGGATCCCTTCCATCCCGAGGACGTAGGCGGAGATCCTGCGCCCAAGCTCCCCCTCGTAGAAGAGGTCGGCTCCCTCCTCGCCGACGGCCTCCAGCGTCTCCGCGAGCTCGGGGAAGCGCATCTCCTCGCCCTCCCGGTAGACCCGGCCGTTCTTGTAGAAGTGCCGCCGCGTCTCGTCGGTGAGCCTGAGCACCTCCTCGGCGACGGAGAACCACAGCCCGGAGGTCCTGCACAGCCTGAACCCCTCCCGCGCGAGCCTCACGGCCGGGGCGAGCGCCTCCCGCAGGCCAAGCCTCCCGTGCCGCGCCAGCAACGCCTCCCAGCCGCGCAGCGAACCCGGCACCGAGACCGCCGCCCCGCCCACAATGGACTCGACGCCCGCCCCGTACTTGAGCGTTACGGACTGGGGGCTACCTCCCGCCCCGAAGGCCGAACGCGGCAGGCCCTTGCCCGGCATCACGTCATAGTAATCCACCACCTCCGCCGCCCCGTCCGACCGGCGCACCAGGGCGAACCCGCCGCCCCCGATGGAGCTCATCAGGGGCTCGGTAACGCTAACCGCCGCCGCGGCGGCCACGGCGGCGTCGGCGGCGTTGCCCCCGGTGCGGAAGACCTCCGAGGCGGCCTCGGCGGCGTACGGCGTACCCGCTGAGGCGGCGAAGAGGGTCTCTGGGCCCGGTGCGTTCATTATTGGCTATCATACGCGAGCAAACGATCCGGCGAAAACGGGGGACAGGGATTTGGGCGAGGGCGGGCAGAGGTTCAACTCGGCGACGGATGCGGAGATCCTGAACGCCGAGGTCGCCGACTCCTACTTCCACCGCACGATGGAGGTGCTCCGCTCGCGCGGCCTGGAGGACACCCCGGTCCACGCCGAGCTCGCCTACAAGACCTCCGACCCCGACGCCTGGTTCGTTGTCGCAGGACTGGATGAGGTCGCGTACCTCTTCGAGGACGTGCCGGTCGAGGTGAGGGCGGTGCCCGAGGGCACTGTTTGCCGCCCCCACGAGCCTGTCCTGACCCTCTCCGGCCCGTACGGCGCCTTTGCCGAGCACGAGACTGCCCTGCTGGGGCTGCTCTGCCAGGCGTCGGGGATCGCCACGGGAGCGGCCAGGTGCCGGATCGCCGCGGAGGACAGGCCGGTCGTCTCGTTCGGGGCGCGCCGGATGCACCCTGCCATCGTGCCCATGATCGAGCGCTCGGCGTACCTCGGCGGCTGCGACAGGGTCGCGGTGGACCTGGCCGTCGAACGCATGGGTATCCCGGCTACCGGCACCATGCCCCACGCGCTGGTGCTCATGGTCGGCTCGACCGCCGAGGCCGCGAAGGCCTTCGACGAGACGGTCGGCCCAGACGTGCCCCGCACCATAATCATCGACACCTTCGACGACGAGAAGTTCGGCGCGCTGCTGGCCGCCCGCGCCATCCCCGACTCGATCTACGCCGTCAGGATGGACACGCCGGGTAACCGCCGCGGGGACTTCCGCGACCTTATGCGCGAGGTGCGCTGGGAGCTCGACCGCCACGGGTTCTCCCACGTTAGGATCTTCGCCTCGGGCGGCATCGACGTGGACTACATCCTCCACCTCAACCCCGTCTGCGACGCCTACGGCGTCGGCGGTGCTATCGCGGATGCGCCCATGATCGACTACTCCCTGGACATCGTCGAGGTGGACGGCGAGGACCGCTCCAAGCGCGGCAAGCGCGGCGGCCGCAAGCACCTGATCGAGTTGGCCGACGGCACACGCCACGTCCTGCCCGAGAACGCCCCCCGTCCCGACGGCTCCAGGGACGTTCTCCGCCCTATCGCGGAGGCCGCCAACGACGGCGACGTCAACGCCATCAGGGACCGCGTGCTCGCCCAGCTCGCCACCGGCGATTTCCCGCTCTGAGCAGACTCTCCGCCGCGTCTAATCCAAAAGGGCTAGAGGATCGTAAGCACTATAGACGATGCAGAATTCGTCCATTTGTGTGATGTGATGGAGCCCTTTTGCCAGGATAATTACGTGCAGAAGGACGAGATCACGGAGAGGAAAACGGGATGGAGCACACGGCCCCCGACACCACCCCCCTTACCTGCCCCTTCTGCGAGGCATCGGACCTGACGGATTTCGGCCGAAACGTGGCGCGCTGCGGCGCGTGCGGCGGGATCCTCGGCGGCGACTTCCTCAACCTGCTGCGCCGGATCTCCACCCTCCCCAACCCCGCCGGCCGGCACGCCTGCGAGTGTGGCCACCCGGAGATGCGCCTCCTCCCCGACGGCGTCTACCGCTGCCCGGCCTGCGGCTCGGAGGTCCTTCCCGTCTCCGCCGCCAGCGTCTCCTGGATGGAATCGGGACGGTCCGCCGCCTACCGCGAGGGTTGGCTGGACGGCCGCTACGGAGGGCCGGAGCCCCTGACCGAGAGCCGGCTCCTCGCCCGCTGGGAGGGCCAGGACCGCCTGGACTTCTACCGCGGGCGCCGCGCCGGCCGGGAGGCTAGGGTAGGCAAGAACCGCCTCATGGAAGCGTCGTAGGCCAACCGATTGCCCCTGGTCCAGGGCCGTCGGTCCCTCCGCGTCGGACGCACTCCCTCTACGTGCCACCGGAGCTTATGACCAGGTAGTAGGAACACTCTCCCCGCCCGACGTTGTCGAAGCGGTGGGGAACGTCGGCCTCGAAAAAGAGGGCGTCGCCCTCGCGGAGCAGGTACTTCTCCCCGTCCAGGATCGCCTCGAGCTCGCCCCTCTCTACGACCAGGTGCTCCTCCACGCCCTTGCGGTGCGGGGGGAAGTCGCCCGAGGTCGAGCCTTCGGGGACTACGTTGCGCAGGAACTCCACGCCCCGGCCGACGAAGGTCGGCGAGAGGGACTGGCGCTCGAAGCCGGTATCGGGGTCGCGCAGGACCGGTCGCCTCTCTTTAGGCACCACGACGACCTCGCGCCTCTCCTCCACGCCCGCCAGCCGCGAGAGGCTTACCCCCAGGCCCTCGGCCAGCCGCGCCGCGATGACGAGGGTGGGGTTCTTCTCGCCGCGCTCCAGCTTGGAGATCATGGCCCGGCTCACCCCCGACGCCGCCGCCAACTCCTCCAGGGTCAAACCGCGATCCTTGCGGAGTTCCCGCACGCGAACCCCCAGCCGCCCCGAAGAGACCGCCTCCACCAACCCCGACACCGCCGTTGCACCTCCTCCACGTTTTTGGTAGAAGATATTCTATCATGGTAGATTTTGCGGCGGTCTCTCTCTCGGCCGCGCCGTTCGTCGTGGCCGGCGTGGGGCTTCTGGTGCTCGGTTGGCCGGCCTCGCGGGTCGGGGTGATGACGCTCGGGGCGGCGGTCATCGGGGCGCTGGCGCTTGGGGCTTCGGGTTTGGGGGGGGCGCTGGTCGGCGGGCTCGGTACTTCGGGGCGGGTGTTGTTCGTGCTCTTCGGGGGGTTGCTGCTGTACAACCTTCTCGCGGCGGGCGGGGCGGTCGAGGAGGTCTCGCGGTTTCTCGGGAGGCTGGAGCCGGACCCGGTGGCTCTGGCGGCCGGTGTGGTGGTCGGGGTGGCGCCGTTCTTCGAGTCGGTGACGGGGTTCGGGGTGGCGGTGGTTATCAGCGCGCCGATCCTGCTAGCCGCCGGCTTCTCGCCGCTGAAGGCCGCCGTGCTGGCATCCTGGGGCCAGTGCGCCGTGCCGTGGGGGGCTTTGGGTGTGGGCACCGTGATCGGGGCGGACCTCGCGGGGATGGGTTTCGGCGGGCTCTCGGACGCGAGCGCCCTGCTGAGCGTCCCCCTCTTTCCCGTCTACGGCGTCGCGGCGGTGGCGCTGGCCGGCGGGTGGTCGGGGGTGCGCCGGCGCGGGGCCGAGGCGGTTCTCCTGGGCCTCGCGGCGGGGGCGGGGACGCTCGCTACGAGCCTTTACCTGGTTCCGGAGCTCTCGGGCGCGGTCGGTGGGCTGGCGGCCACGGCGGCCTTCCTCGCGCGCCGCTGGGGCCGGGCGCGTGGGGTGCCGGTGCGGGCGCTGCTGCCCTACGCGTTCTTGCTGGTGCTGCTCGTGGGCGCGAACGCGGCCGGCGACCCGGGCTCCGTCCCGGTGGTCGGGCCCGTCCTCGACGGGCCGGGGCTGCCGCTGCTCCTATCCTCGGTGTTCGCGGCGCTCCTGCTCGGCCTGGGCGGGCGTCCGCTTGGCGGGGCGATACGCGGGACGGGGCGCCAGTGGCTGCCGACGGCCGGCGCGGTCCTCACGTTCGTGCTGGCCGGGGCGGTCGTGGCCGACGGCGGGGCGGCCGGGGTGCTGGCGGAGCAGGCCAGGCGTTTCGGAGGGCTCTACCCGGCCGTCCTTCCCGTCCTCGGGGCCTTCGGGGGGGCGTTGGCCGGGTCCAACGCCGCCTCCAACGCGCTCTTCATGCCGCTGCAGGTCGAGGCGGCGGGCAGGCTCGGCATCCCGGAGACGCTGGCGGCGGCCTCGCAAAACGTCGCCGGGAGCCACGCCAGCCTGCTGGCGCCGCAGCGCATCGTGCTGGCGGCCACGGCGACCGGGCTCGTGGGCCGGGAGGGTGAGATCACGCGCCTCGCCATAGCCCCCGTCGCGGTCTCCGTCGCCATCCTGGCGGTTATCGGGATGGTGGCGTAGCCGGGCCAGCATTCCTGTAGAAGGAAGATCGTACGCCGGCGACGCGCCGGCAACATCGGAACCGGGTCGGGCGAAGCCTGGCGGTGCGCAGAGAGAAGGGCGACCGGTCGTCTCCTTTGCGCGCGGCCCACGAGGCCAGGAGGGCCGAGGTACGGCGGCACCTTCTAAAGCGGGTACTCCCACCACATCAACGCGTACCGAGGGAGACCATCACGCCGCCCGCATCCTGACCGAACCCCTCCACCTCGGCGCCGAGGCGCAGCGTTCCTTCGCCCACCTCCCGTATGAGCAGGGCCTGCAGGTCGGCCCGGTGAACGGCGACGGTCGGGGTTCCAAGCTTCTTATCCAGCTCACCGGCGGGGTTACCCGCGAGCACCCGTCCGCGCCACGAACGAACCTCGAAGGCCGAGGCCGGCGTGCTTAGGCTCGCGACCGCCCCGGCGAGACCGAGCCTTCCCAGGGCCTTCTGGGCGTTCGCTGCGAGCAGCAGGCCGGCGCCGACCTCCCCGAGCTCGGGCGCGCGCTCGAAGACGACGACCTCGAAGCCCGCCCGGCGCAGCGCTATCGCGGCCGACAGCCTACCGATGCCGGCGCCGGCCACCATCACCTTTGCGGGATCCCTCATATCCATGCCTCTCCCACCCGGCTTCGTTCGCCCCGGGCCTCGGGGCCGGATGCGCGCCGGGCGGGTCCGGTGCTCGTACAGATCAGAAGAAGAGGCCGCAGCGCGTAGGGCGTCCACCCCCAACCTCCGCGCCCCTTTCGCGGACGCAGGAGCAATAAGGCGGGCTCAGACTCCGGGGACGTCGACGGTCGGGGTGTCCTCCGCGTTGCCGCGGGCGTCATTCACGTACGCTTCGCCCTCCCTCTGAAAACCTTCGGCTCTGATCTTACCGAGGCCGCCTTCGGCCCGCATCCACGCTCCCGCTTCGCCGGGCACCAGCACCGTTGCTTCATCCCGTCGGCGATCTCGCGCAGGAGGAAGCCCGGCGGCGTCGCCTCGCCAGAGGCGGCGGGCGCTAGCCGAGGGCGCGGTCGAGGTGGACGGCGGCGCTTATGAGGGAGAGGTGGGTGAGGGCCTGGGGGAAGTTGCCGAGGGCCTCGCCGGAGGGGCCGACCTCTTCGGCGTAGAGGCCGAGGTGGTTGGCGTAGGAGAACATCTTTTCGAGGGAGAGGCGGGCCTCGTCGAGGCGGCCGGCCTGGGTGAGGCATTCGACCAGCCAGAAGGAGCAGAGGCTGAAGGAGCCCTCGTCGCCCTTGAGGCCGTCGGGGGCGGCGGCGGCGGTCTTGTAGCGGTCCACGAGGGTGTCGTAGGTGAGCTCGCCCTGGATGTGGTCGAGGGTGGAGATCCAGCGCGGGTCCGTCGGGCCCACGAACTTGACGAGCGGCATCAGGAGGAGCGAGGCGTCGAGGGCGTCGGCGCCGTAGTACTGGACGAAGGAGCCCTTCTTCGGGTTCCAGCCCTTCTCCATTACCTCCTCGTAGATCTTGTCGCGCTCGCTTATCCAGCGCACCTCCCCCCCGTTCCCGGCGGGCAGGCCACGCTGGCGCGAGATCCTGACGGCCCGCTCCAGGGCGACCCAGCTCATGACCTTTGAGGAGACGAAGTGGCGCCGGCCGCCGCGGACCTCCCAGATGCCCTCGTCCTCGAAGTGCCAGTTGTCGCAGAGCCAGTCGAGGATGCGGCGCAGGTTCTGCCAGAGGTCGTAGTCTAGGGGGGCGCCGTGCTTGTTGTAGAGGTAGGCGGCGTCGAGGATGGCCCCGTAGAGGTCGAGCTGGAGCTGGCCGTAGGCCGCGTTGCCGAGCCGGACGGGCCTTGAGCCCATGTACCCGGAGAGGTGGTCGAGCTCTTCCTCCACTATCTCCGTGCGGCCGTCGATGCCGTAGAGGGGCTGGAGGAGACCGTCCTCGTCCAGCGCGCAGCGGTCGCGCAGCCAGCCCATAAAGTTGTAGGCCTCGTCCTCGAAGCCGATGGAGATCAGGGCGTACAGGGTGAAGGCGGCGTCGCGGAGCCAGGCGTAGCGGTAGTCCCAGTTGCGCTCGCCGCCGATCCTCTCGGGCAGCCCCATCGTCGGGGCGGCGACCAGCGCCCCGGTCGGGTCGTAGACCATGAGCTTGAGGACGAGGGCCGAGCGGTTGACGAACTCGCGCCAGCGCCCCGAGTAGGTGCTGCCCGAGATCCAACGCCGCCAGTAACCGAGCGTGGCGTGCAGGCTCTCCTCGCACTCCCGCCGCGTGAAGGGCGTCCCCGGCCCCTCCCCTTCTTCGGCCTCCGAGAGCACAAAAGTCTCCCGCTCGCCTTCCCGGAGCGTGAACTCGCCCCCCACGCCGCCAGCCTTCCGCTCCTCGAGCGCGACCGTCGTCGAGAGCGAGAGCGAGGCGTGGGAGGCGTTCGCGGCGGCGAAGAGCGCCCCCTTCTTGCCGACGGTGACGTGATGGTGGCCGCGGGCGTAGTCGAAGGATGGGCGGCACTCCACCTCGAAACGCATCGCCCCGCGCACCACCCGCACGTCGCGCACCAGGCGCGAGCGGGCGCCGGGCCTGGAGAGGATGGGCATAAAGTCGATCACCTCGGCCATACCCTCGGAGGAGAAGAAGCGCGTGAGCAGGACGTTGGAGTCGGGCAGGTAGAGCTGCTGGCTGCGCTCGTACGCGACGGGCCTGAGCCCGAAGCGCCCGCCCTTCTCGTCGTCCAGGATGGAGCAGAAGACCGCCGGCGAGTCGAACGCCGGCAGGCAGAGCCAGTCGATCGTCCCGTCCACTCCGACGAGCGCCGCCGTGTGGAGGTTGCCGATGACACCGTGGTCGGCTATGGGAAGGTAGCCCATTGAGGTATCAGGTTACAGGTTACGGGCATCAGGTTCTAGGTTCTGAGGTTCAGGAGACGCCCTCGGGCGTGGGAGGTTCCTCTCAAGAAGGCTTTTCCTGAAGCCTGTAGCCTGATGCCTGCGACCCTCTTAGAACCTCACCACCAGCACGCCGCCGGCGATGATGAGGGCGACGCCGAGCACCTTCAGGGCCCCGACATCAGGGGCGCCGCCGAAGACGCCGAGGGCGTCCAAGATCAGGCCGAAGACCAATTGCGAGGCGATGACGAGGGAGAGGGCGCGGGCGACGCCGCCCTGGGCGGCGGCGATGGCTATGGCGCCGACGATCACGGCCCCGAGGACCCCGGAGGCCGCGGCGTAGCCGACCGCCCGGCCGGAAAAGTCCGGCTTCGCGAGCGTGAGGGCGACCGCGAGGGCCGCCAGGCTCGTGGTGAGACCCGAGATGGCGACGAGGACCGGGGCGCCGAGCGCGCGCTGGGCCACCGCCGTCAGGTTGGTCTGGACCGCCACGCAAAAGCCCGCGAGAACCGCGAGCAGAACAACAGCTTTCATGCGCCTCCGAAAAGTATCCGCCTTAGGGCCCGGCCGCCCCGGGGCCCGCGGGATTATAGCCGCCGCCGGGCGCGCCGTTTTCTCGTATGCGGGAACGGGTACACGTCAGGGGGCCTTCGGGCCCTTGTTTGGCAAACGGATGGAGGAAACCGTGGAAGAGATGCTAGGCGGCACCAGGATCAACTACCTCGGCCACTCGGCCTTCAGGTTCGTCACGCCCGGCGGGGAGCAGATCCTCATAGACCCGTTCCTGTCGCAGAACCCGACGACGCCGGAGGATCTAAAGGAGGCCGGCGACGTCACCACCATCCTGCTGACCCACGGCCACTTCGATCACATGGGCGACACCATCTCCATAGCCCAGGAGACGGGCGCGAACGTGGTCTCCAACTTCGAGATCTTCTCCTACCTTCAGGGTCAGGGCGTGGAGAACGGGCAGCCGATCCAGAAGGGCGGGACGGCCCAGATCGGCGGCGTAAAGGTCACCGCGACGAACGCCTTCCACTCCTCCAGCATCCAGACGGAGGACGGGTCCCTGATCTACGGCGGCGAGCCGATGGGGTACGTGGTCGAGTTCGAGAGCGGCTTCCGCCTCTACCACGCGGGCGACACCTCGGTCTTCGGCGACATGCAGCTCATCGGCGAGCTCTACCACCCCGACCTGGCCCTCCTCCCCATCGGCGACCGCCTGGTGATGGGCCCGCTCGAGGCCGCCCACGCCGCCCGCCTGCTCGGCGTCGAGCACGTCGTCCCGATCCACTACAGCCCGGACGTCCTCCCGTTCTTCACCGGCACCCCGGAGAAGCTGCAGGAGCACCTGGCCGAGATCGCCCCGAACGTGACGGTCCACGTCATGCAGCCCGGAGACGACCTGCCGAGCTAGCCCGCCGCACGCCCCCGGGCGCGCCTCGACCCCACCCTTAGGCGTAGGGCCCCGGATCAGATGATCCGGGGCCCTACGCCGTCGCGGAGACGACCACCAGCAGGACCGCCCTCGTCAGCTCGCCGGTGGCCCCGACGGAGTCGCCGCCCACGCCGCCAAAAGCCCGACCGGAGACCGCGAGCCCGAGCAGCGCGGCCAGCGGGACGCAGAGCGCGGCGGGCACCGCAGCGATCCCGGCCGGTAACAGAAAGGGGAGCGGGGCGAGGAGCGCGACCGCGATCCCTGCCGTTCGGTGGGGACCCGAGAGCGCCTCGACAAACGGGACGGACGATGACCCGGGTTCGGCCGGACGGCCGAGGGCGAGCACGAGGAGCATGGCCGAGCGGGCGGCGATCTCGGCGGCCAGGAGCGTCGAGGCGGCGCGCAGGGGCGAGGAGGCCGCGAGGGCGGCGAGGGCCGTGGCCGCGGGGGCGTAGACCGCGAAGAGGGCGCCGAGGCCGCCGATGCCGACCCTGGCGTCCTTGAGGACCGCGCGGCGGCGCGCCGGGTGACCGCGCGCCATCAGGGCGTCCCCGACGTCGAGGACGCCGTCGGCGTGGTGGAGGCCGGCTGCGAGCAGGACGCCGCCGAGCGCCAGGGTCGCGGCGACGGAGGGCGGGAGGACGAACGCGAGCAGGACCAGGAGCGCGCCGAACGCCCCGGTGAAGAGCCCGACCAGCGGGAGGAGGTGGACCGCGCGGGCAGCTTCGTCCAGGGAGGCGGCCCGCACGGGGAGGACGGTAAAGAAGGAGAGCAGGGCGCGCAACTACTTGATCCTGACCCCGATCCCGGCGACGCACAGGTGGACCTCCCCGGCCGCCGCCGCGGCCCGCTGGTTCACCAACCCCAACGCGTCCCGGAAGGCCCGTCCTTCCGCGCTCTCCGGCACGACGCCGAGCCCCACCTCGTCGCTCACCAGCACGAACGGCGTCGGGAGGGTGGAGATCTCGTCCAGAAAGACCCCGAAGGCCGCCAGCGTCTCCCCCTCCCCGGCGGCGTCGAGCCGCGCCGAGACCCACAGCGTCAACGAGTCGAGGAGCACGGCGTCCCAGCCCCCGGCCTCCCCGGGCACCCGGCCGAGGTCGCCCGCCTCCACCGTGCCCCACGCCGCAGGCCTCCGCTCCCGGTGGAGTCGCACCCGGCGGCGCAGCTCGGGGTCGTCGCTCGGCAGCGCCGTGGCCACGTAGAGAACGCGACCGCCTAGAGAGCCGGCCATGCGCTCGGCGTAGAGGCTCTTGCCGCTGCGCGCGCCGCCGAGGATGAGCGCCCTGACGCCTACAACTCCCCCCCGACGGCCTCCACCAGCGCCCCGTTCTCCCTCTCGCCGCGCACGGCGACCCGGAAGAAGCCGGGCCCGAGGCCAGGGAACGGCGCGCAACCCCGCACGAGGACCCGCCGGCGCGCCAGCCGCTCCGCCAGGCCCTCGGGGCCTCTGAGGAGCAGGAAGTTGGCCGAGCCGGGGTAGACCGTCAGGTTCGGCAGCGCGGCGAGGTCGGCCGTGAGCGCGGCGCGTAGGCGCGCGACCTCGCGGACGGACCTCTCGGCAAACCCGGGGTCGCGGGCGGCGGCGGTCCCGGCCGCGGCGGCGACCGCGTTCACGGGCCAGGAGGGTTGCAGCGCCTGCACCGGGGCAGGGTCCGGGCAGATCAGGCACCCGAGCCGCAGCCCCGGTATGGCGAAGAACTTGGTGAAGGACCGAGCGACGAGCAGATGCTCGTCCACCGCGTCGGCCACGCTGGCCTCCGGCACGAAGTCCACGAAAGCCTCGTCCACGACGAGCACGGCGCCCGCCTCCCTGACGCGGCCCGAGATCTCCATGACGGCCCCGCGCCCGAGCACCCCGCCCGTCGGGTTGTTCGGGTTGCACAGAAAGACAACCGCCGCCCCATCGAGGTCGTCCAACGCCCGCCTGTCGAGGGCGAAGCCGTCCTCCGGCCGGCGGGCCACGCGGCGCGCCGGCTCCAGCCCCGCCGCCCCCGCCGCCGGCGCGTACTCGCTGAAGGTGGGCTCCAGGATCACGGCGGCCCCGCTTCCGCCCGCGGCGCGGGCGGCGAGGAAGAGCGCCTCCGCCCCGCCGTTCGTCGGCACGACGCGCCGCGCATCGACGCCGACGTAGGCGCCGAGGGCCTCGCGCAAGGCCCCGTACGACAGGTCGGGGTACCTATCGGTGTCCTCCTCCAGGGCCCGGCGGGCCGCCTCAAGGGCCGCCGGGGGAGCGCCGAGCGGGTTGATGTTCTGGCTGAAGTCGAGAAAGTCGCCCTCGGGCACGTCGAGCAGCCGCGCCGCGGCGGCGCCGTGCGCCCCGTGGTGGCGGGACCCGGCGTGTTCGGCCCAGCCCTCAGCCACGCCGCGCGCCCTCCGCGAGCAACGCGGCGACCGAGATCGCAGCACAGGCCCGGCGCATCAGCGCGACGGCCCTCCCGATATCGTCCACGCGGGGCGGCCGGCCGTCCCCGAGAGAGGGGCCCCGACGCTCTACCCCTCCGTAAACGTTGGTACCGCCGAGCCGCAGCCCCAGGGCGCCCGCGAAGGCGGCCTCGACGTGGCCGGCGTTCGGGCTCGAGGAGAGCGGTCCGTACAGGCGGGCCGTCCGCAGCACCGGGGCCGGGGAGAGTGAGGCCGCGGCGACGGCGAGGACCGTCAGGCGGGCCGGGGCAAGGTTCGCGAGGTCGTCCAGCCTGGCGCCGGCCCATCCGATGTGCCGGTAGCGCGGGCTCGTGTAACCGACCATGGAATCCACGGTGTTGATGGCCCTGTAGGCCAGCGCGCCGGGGGCCCCGAAAAGGAGCCCGTAGAGCATCGGGGCCACGACACCGTCGCTCGTGTTCTCCGCGACGGATTCGACCGCCGCCCGGCAGACGCCCGCCTCCGACAGGCCCGACGTGTCGCGTCCGACGAACCGGCCGACCCCCGTGCGTGCCTCCTCCAGCCGCCCGCCGGCCAGCGGCGGCTGCACGCCCCGCGCGGCCTCGCCGAGGCTCCTCATGGAGAGGGCGGTCGAGAGCAGGGCGGCCTCCAGCGCGGGCCGGAGTCCGGGCGGGGCGGCCCGTAGCAGCGCGCGGCAGGAGAGGAAGACGGCGGCAGGAAGGGTCGCGGCGAGGAGGACGCCCGCGGCGCGGCGGCGGTTGGCCCCCTGCAGTTCGAGGGCGGGGGTTTCGAAGGCCGAGATCGCTTGCCCCATCCAGACCGTCGGGTGGAGCCTCTCGGGGGGCTCCCCGAGGAGGGCGTCGATGATCAGGGCCGCCGCGACGACGGTCGCGTTGCCCCCCCTCATCCGCTCTCTGGCGCCCCGCCCGGGCCCGCCTTTCCTCGCCCGCGCAGGAGGCCGACGAGGCCGCCGGCGGTCCCGAGGAGGATGGCGCGCAGCACAAAGTTCGCCACCGAGCGGCCGAGGTCCCTGGGGGCGGGCGGGCCGAAGGATTCCTCCACCTCGGAGACCTCCGCCGGTGGCGGGACGTCGTTCACCTTCTCGGGCGGCTGACCCTCCTCGCGGCGGCGGTCCTGTATCTCCTCGCGCACCCCATTGACGTAGCCGACGACCTTCGGCGCGGCCTCGCTCGCGTAGGCGCGCATGTCGTCCGCGAACACCGTCGCCTGCAGGAGCGTCGTCAGCAGCAGCACCGTCCCGACGACGAGGGCCACCAGCGTCGCGGCCAGGGCCCCGTCGCGCAGCAGCAGCGAGGCGTAGGAGGCCTCCGGGTCGAGCCGCGTCGGCCGCATCCGCAGGGCGGCGAGGATCGCCAGAAAGAGAAAGGCCGCCAGGGCGAGGCGCGTGCGGTAGGAGCCGATCACGGCCAGAACCCAGTCGGCCGTCGAGGCCGGATCGAGGACGAGGAAGTACAGCTCCGCCACGAGGGCGACGACCCCCGCCAGCACGCCGTAGAACAACCCTGTCCTGATCGGGCTCAATCCGCTCCTCGGTAGACCCTGCGCAGGCTTCCAGAATACAACATCACCAGGCTGTCACTGTGTGATCCCTGCCGCTCCGGCTCAAGGGGGCGCGTCGGACCGGCGGCCCCTGAGCAGCAGAGAGATGCCGGCGAGCACCACCGCGCCGCCGACGAGCGTGGCCGTCCCCGGCCGCTCGGAGAGGACCAGCCAGGCCAGCAGCGCGGCGACCACGGGCTCGGCCAGGACCGTGCCGGAGATGACCGAGGCCTCCACGTAGCGCAGGGCCCAGTTAAAGACCGTGTGGCCCATGATCTGGGGCCCAAGGGTTATCGCCCACAGCCACAGCCACGTCTCCCCCCCGTAGCCCCACAGACGGTCCCCCGACAGCAGGGCGACGGGCAGGAGCGTCGCGGCGGCGGCCGCGTAGAGCACTATCGAGTAGGGCAGAAAGCCGACCGGTTCGGCGGCCGAGCGCTGGGAGCGCCCGACGAGGACGTAGACCGTGAACGTCAGCGCGCCCAGGATCGCGAGCACGTTCCCGAAGACCGCCGCCGAACCCGCCGACCCGTCCTGCGCGATCACGGCCGTCCCGCCCAGGGCGATCAGGATGCCGACGAAAGAGAGCGGCGCGGTCTTCTCCCCGAAGGCCAGGTAGGCGAGGATCGCGACAAAGACCGGCGTGTTGCTGACGAGCACGACGCTGGCGGCCACGCTCGTGTAGTCGAGAGAGGAGATCCAGAACCCGAAGTGCGCCCCGAGCGCGACACCGGAGGCGATCCCGACGTAGAGCGTCTTTCCCTTCGGGAACCGCTCGCGCCTTAGGAGCGCCAGCGGCAGGAGCACCGCCACCCCGAGGGCGCACCGCCAGAACGCAACCGCCAGGGCCGGGGCGTCGGCGAGACGGATCATGACGGCCGCCGCCGAGACGGCCACCACCCCGACGGCTACCGCCGGGAGGGCGCCCCTACCCCGTGCCTCACCCTGTACCAGACCAGAGCCCCGCTCTCTCGCAGAAACTGCCCCCGGCGCAGCCAGGGAACCCGCCACATCGGGCTACTATACACGGGCTCCGCCCACGCGATGAGCCCGGCCCGCCGGAACGCCGCGGCCGTCCTGACGCAGTGGAGCGGATCGGTCACCACCAGCACCTCGGACACCCCCTCCTCGGCCGCAATCGCCGCCACGAGCCGCGCGGAGTCCCACGTGCTCTCGGCCTCGTCTTCCAGCCCAACGGCATCCTTCGGCACGCCCTCCTCCCGCAAGATCCGCGCCATCACCTCCGCCTCGCTCGGCGGGTGCCTCCCCACCCCGCCCGTCACCACCAACCGATCGATCCTTCCCCCCGCGTGCAGCCGCGCCGCGTGGCGCACCCTGGCGTCGAGCGTGCGGCTGGGCCTCCCCCCGGGCAGCACCTGCGTCCCGAGCACGACCGCGTACCGTGGCCGCTCCTCTGCGGTGCCGGGGGGACGCGCTCCCCCCACGTAGACCCCGATCAGGCTTAGAAGCTCACCCAGCACGCCCCCGGAAAAGCGGAATCTCAAGCGCCGACCAGGCCCCTGGCCCGCGCGAGGTCCTCGGGCGAGTTGACGTTCATCAGGAGGAGGTCCGGGTCCCCAAGGCTCCGAAGCTCCGCTTCCGGAACGTAGGCGACCCCGTCGAGCGCGCGCAGAAACCCCCGAGCGGCCCGCACGCCGCCGTCGAGGGCGGAGCGGAGGGGAGGCAGGACCCTGTCGCGGGAGTACGCGGCGCAGAGCGGGTGCGACCCGCGGCCGTCCTCCGGGACGGCCGCCAGACACTCGCGGACGCGCAAGACCTCGAGGAGATGGTCGACGAGTTCTGGGCGCAAGAAGGGCATGTCGCCCGCGGCGACGAAGACGAGCGGGTGGCGGGCCGCGGCGAGCCCCGCCTCCATGCCGGCGAGGGGGCCCTCGCCCGGGCGGTCGTCGGCGACGGCGCGGACGCCCGGGGGCGGAGTCCCTCCGCCGGCCAGGATCACCTCTTCGCAGCGGGGCGAGAGCGCCCGGGCGACGCGCTCGATTAGGGTCGCCCCGCCGACCTCGAGCAGCAGCTTGTCGCGGCCCATCCGGCGGCTCCCCCCGCCCGCCAGGATCACACCGGAGGCGGGGACGCTCAGGCGACCGTCCCGGCGGCGGCCTCTCCCCTGAGCCTTCCCACCTTGGTCCGCAAGGCCGTGACCCTGTCCTGCCGGATCGCCGTGTCCGCGCGACGGGCCAGGCGTTTGGAGACGGCGAGGTCCACCGCGGCGCCGTGGACCTTACGCGCGCGGGACCACGTGGCGAAGCGCCCCGTGAAGATCAGGCCGAGGTAGTAGCCCGTCTTGCGGAAGTAGCTCGGCAGTATGGAGTACTCCTGGGCGGTGATCGTGCCGG
>JAUJMB010000298.1 GCA_030447045.1 Rubrobacteraceae bacterium
AGGAGCTGCGGCACGGCGGGCGAGAAGCCGAAGGTGTCGGGCAGCCACGCGACCTTCGAGCGCCGCCCGAAGCGGTCCTCGAAAAAGCCCTGGCCGTAGAGGAGTTGCCGGACGATGGACTCGCCGGAGGGGGTCTGGCAGTCGGGCTCTACCCACATCCCGCCGACCGGCTCCCAGCGGCCCTCCGCCACGCGGTGGCGGACACGTTCGAAGAGGTCGGGGGCTCCCTCTTCGATCCAGGCGTAGAGCTGCGCCGAGGACTGGTTGAAGACGAAGTCCTCGTAGCGGTCCATGAGCGAGAGAACGCTCGCGAAGGTCCTTCGCCCCTTGCGCAGGGTCTCGGAGACGGGCCACAGCCACGCGAGATCTAGGTGCGCGTGCCCCGTCAGCGCGACCCGGCCGACCGGGGGGTACTCCTCCTTCAGCTCCTCCAAGCGCGCCGCCACCATCGCGCGCGCCTCCGCCACCGCCCGTCGCGCCCCTTCCGGCAGCGGCTCGACGGGGCGGGGCGCCGGCGGCAGGCTCCACGGCCCGCCGTCCGCGTACTCCGGGAACGTCCCGAGGTAGCGGGTGAGGGAGACATCGGTGCCGGTGGGCCAGGCCGGGGAGATGCGCGCGAAGGCCGCCTCCGCCGCGTCGAGCAGATGCGGCACGACCTCGTGGCCGCCGAGCTGGGCGCAGGACCCCACCACGAGCGCCAGGTCCCTCTCGAGGCCGCGCGCCTCCGTCTCCGGCACGACGAGCGCGGCCCGCGCGATGCGCGGCTCGGCGACGCTCGTGCCGAACGGCCCCCGCGGCACGACCTCGGCCTCTATGCCCACCGTCTCCCCCCCCTCGGCCGCCCCCGCGACGGGGAAGCTCCTGTGGAAGGGGTTGAGGCCGCCGCTCACCCCCGTAGAGAGCCGGACGAAGCCCTCGCCCCCGAGCCAGAGCTCCAGCTCCACCGGCAGCCCGGCCCAGCCTTCGGGTATCCGGGCCTCGGCCGAGAGGCGGGCCGGCAGGGCCGGCTCGGGCCAGAAGTCGCCGACGCCAAGCTTGTGGACTCCACCGTCCCCGGTGGCAAAACGCCACGCTTCGACGCGGCTCTCCCACGCGTTGCGCCAGAGGCCGAGCTCCTCGACGCGGCGTTCGAGGCGCTCCAGGCGCCGGGCGTCCCTCTCGTCCAAAGTCCCCCTTCCGGCGGCCGGGTGCAGGCTGCACATTCTACGCCACCGGGTCCGGCGCGCGTGGCGTGGGCCCTTCCGCGGCCTATATACTCCCCCTCGAAAGGGAAGACCCGCAGGGGAAGACATGAGAGGAGCACCGTGGAGAAGGTCTACCGCAGCGAGCTCACGCCGAACCACTTTCTCAGGCGCAGCGCGTACATGTTCCCGGACAAGACGGCCGTGGTCTACGGCGAGAGGCGCTACACCTACGGGGAGCTCGAAGGGAGGGTGAACCGCCTGGCCTCCCGCCTGAGGGACGCGGGTCTAGGGAAGGGCGACCGCGTGGCCTTTCTCTGCCCCAACACGCCGCCGATGCTCGACGCCCACTTCGGCGTCCCGCTCGCCGGCCTCGTCCTCGTCGCCATAAACACCCGCCTCGGCAAGGACGAGGTCAAGTACATCGTCGAGCACTCGGGATCGAAAATGGTCTTCGTGGACGCCGAGCTCGAGCACCTCCTCGCCGACGTCGACGTCGAGACGGTCCGCATAGACGACACCGGCGAGGCCGGCGACCCCTACGAGGACTATCTCGCCGAGGGCTCGGAAGAGCCCGTCGAAGACGTGCTCGAGGACGAGGAAGAGACGATCTCCATAAACTACACCTCGGGGACGACGGGCAAGCCCAAGGGCGTCATGTACACCCACCGCGGCGCCTACCTCAGCGCCCTGGGCAACATCATAGAGCTCGGCATGGGCTACGGGACGAAGTACCTGTGGACGCTGCCGATGTTCCACTGCAACGGCTGGACCTTCCCCTGGGCCGTCACCGCCGCGGCGGCCACGCACGTCTGCCTGAGAAAGGTCGAGGCCGCGCGCATCTGGGAGCTCTTCGAGGCCGAAGGCATAACCCACTACTGCGCCGCACCCACGGTCCAGATCGGCATCGTCAACGAGGACGCGGCGCGCCCGCTGGACACCCCGGTAACCGCCGCCATCGCTGGTGCCCCGCCCTCCCCCACCCTGCTCGGCGGCCTGCTGGAGCTGAACATAAACCCCATGCACATCTACGGCCTCACGGAGACCTACGGCCCGCTCACGACGAGCGGCGTCCATCCCGAGTGGGAGGACCTGGACATGGAGGAGCGCGCCAGGATCATGTCGCGCCAGGGCCAGGGCTACGTCACCTCGGACCTCGTGAGGGTCGTCGACGAGGGCATGAACGACGTGCCCAAAGACGCCGAGACGATGGGCGAGATCGTCATGCACGGCAACATGGTCGCCAAGGGCTACTTCGAGAACGAGGAGGAGACCAAAGAGGCCTTCGCGGGCGGCTGGTACCACTCCGGCGACATGGCCGTCTGGCACCCCGACGGGTACGTCGAGATCCGGGACCGCAACAAGGACATCATCATCTCCGGCGGCGAGAACATCTC
>JAUJMB010000299.1 GCA_030447045.1 Rubrobacteraceae bacterium
CCCGAGGGGGCGGGCCAGACGCGGTTCTTGGGCGGAATCTTGGTCGCGACGTGGATGGCTTCTTCCCTCTCGGCGACGACTTTGCCCACGAGACGCTCGCTGTGCCCCTCACCGTACGCGAGGGCCGTGTCTATAAAGTTCAGGCCGAGGTCCACCGCCCGGTTGAGCGCCCTTAAAGACTCCTCGTCCTTGGCGCCGAGCCAGGCGTCGCCGGCGATGCCCCACGCCCCGTAGCCGACCTCTGAGACCTCGATACCCGTCCGGCCGAGCTTCCTGTAGTTCACGCAAACCTCCATCTATACCAATCGGCGGATGATTTCCTTTCTTACCACGGGCCGGACGCGGCGAAACAGCGCCCGCGTGGTGGCAGGTTTTGGCCGGGCGATCCGTGCGGCGCGGGCGGGTTTGAAACCGCCCCTACGGGGGCCTCTCGGTTGTTTGGCGGTTGGAGGGACGAAATGCCGGCGGTTGTGCGCTATATACTGCGTGTATGACGAGGGGAGGATAAGGGGTGCGAGTGTTGGACGGGCGCCAGGAGGCGCTGGTTGAGAGGGAACGGGCGCTCCTGGAGCGGCTGGCGGACTTTCTCGTGGGGTTCGGGGCGCCGGGAGAGGACGTCGAGATCTCACGCCGGGCGCTCTCGGACCTGGAGGAGCTATTCCTGCTGGTCATCGTCGGGGAGTTCAACTCGGGCAAGAGCGCGTTCGTGAACGCCCTGCTCGGGGCCGAGGTCTCCAAAGAAGGCGTCACGCCGACTACGGACACGATCACGCTGCTCCGGTACTCCGACGAGCCCGGAGAGCGCGAGCGGCGCGACGGGGTCCTGGAGCGGGGGCATCCCAACGAGTTTTTGCGCGAGGTCGCCATCGTGGACACGCCGGGGACGAACGCGATCATCCGCCACCACGAGGAGCTCTCGCGCGGCTTCGTGCCGAGGAGCGACCTGGTGATCTTCGTCACCAGCGCCGACAGGCCCCTGACGGAGAGCGAGCGCGGGTACCTGGAGCTCGTGCGGGACTGGGGGAAGAAGATCTTGCTCGTCGTCAACAAGGCCGACCTCCTCGGCGAGGACGGCAAGGTCGAGCAGGTCCGCCGTTTTGTCGAGGAGGGACTCCGCTCCGCTTTAGGCCTCTCCCCCCCCATCTTCTTTGTCTCCTCCCTGCTGGCCCGCCGCGGGAAGGACGCGACGAGCGCGATGGAGCGCGACGCCCTGCTGGGCGTCAGCGGCTTCGCCGACCTCGAGGCCTTTATTCACGACCTGCTCGACGAGGAGGGCCGGGTGCGCCTCAAGCTCCAGAGCCCCTTGGGCCCCGTCGAGGAGCTCGCCCGGCGCTACAGGGGCGCGGTCGAGGAGCGCCTGAACCTGCTGGAGGACGACTTCAGGACCTCGGAGAACGTCGAGGCCCAGCTCGCGCTCTACGCCGAGGACATGGGGAGGGACTTCGAGGCGAGGCTCGCGGAGATAGAGAACATCGTGCTCAAGATGGCCGAACGGGGCGACGAGTGGCTGGAGGAGAACATCCGGCTCGTGAACGTGCGCGAGCTCTTCAGGGAGGAGAAGGTCAGGCAGCGCTTCGAGCGGGAGGTCGTCGCGGACACCGAGGAGCTCATAGACGGGCGGGTTGACGAGCTCGTGGACTGGATGGTCGAGCGCAACTACCGGCAGTGGCGCACCATCGTCGAGTACGTCGAGCGTCGGCGGAAGGCGAGGTACGACGAGGAGATGATCGGGGAGGTCAAAGACCACTTCGAGCACGACCGCGGCAAGATCCTGCGCTCCGTCGGCGCCTCGGCCCAGGACGTCGTCGGCGGCTACGACCGCGAGCGCGAGTCGGAGCTGCTGGCGAACTCGATCCAGGCCGCCGTCGCCAGGACCGCCGCCATAGAGGCCGGCGCCCTGGGCATCGGGGCCGTCGTGGTAGCCCTAGCGACCACCCGCTTTCTCGACGCCACGGGCATCATCGCCGCCGCCATCATCGCCGGCTACGGCCTCTTCGTGCTCCCCAACCGCAGGCGTAGGGCCCGCCAGGACTTCGGGGAGAAGACGGACGCGCTCCGCCGGCGCCTCGGCGAGGTCTTGCGCCGGCAGTTCGAGTCGGAGATAGGCCGCTCCGTGGAGGGGATGCGCGAGGCCATAGCCCCCTACACCCGCTTCGTCCGCACCGAGCACGCCCGCATGTCCCGCGCCCGCGAGGAGCTGGCCGAGATAGACGCCGAGGTGGACGTCCTCAAGCGCGAGATTGCGGCCCCCGCGGGCGGCGTCTCGGGCAGACCCACGGGCGGCCCCGGGGACGTCGAATAAATCCCCCCGCCGGCAGGCCCGAACTCTTCGTCTCCGACGGCGTCCACCTCCAGCGCCCGGGCCAGCGCCTCTACGCGGCCATGATCAGCGAGCGCGTAGAGGCCGGTTAGCCCGCCGCGGGCGCCGCGGTGAAGGGAACCCCACCACAGCCCCCCGCGCGATGGTAGACAATTCCCCGCCAACCACAGAGGAGATTATGCCCATGGCTGACCGGAACACGAAAGAGCGCAAGCTCATCGCCCTCATGCTGAACGACCTGGCGTCGAGCATG
>JAUJMB010000300.1 GCA_030447045.1 Rubrobacteraceae bacterium
CAGGCGCCGGAGCCAGCCAGGGAGGCCGCCGGGGCCCTCTTGCGTGGCCCTTTTGTAGTCCTTCAGGTCGTCAGGGTGGACGGGGGCCCCGGACTCCCCGAGGAGGGCCCGGGCGTCTTCGACGCGGGAGGGCGGGATGCCTGGCGGGAAGGTCGCCTCGACCATGAAGTCGTTGTTCCAGCGGACGCGGTAGATGCGCAGGCCGGCGAGCTCCCGGTCGTCGAAGCGGCGGTCGAGGCCGGCGGCCGCGGCGCGGGCCTCCTCCTCGCGGGCGAACTGGTAGCCCAAAGAGACGGGGTCTTCGCCGCGTTCGGGCACTAGGCGCCGTCCATGCGCGCCATCCAGAGGCCCGGGTCCCTCACCTCCGCCAGGGTCGGCAGGTTCTCGGGGCCCTCCCAGACGCGGTTGAGGCCCCCCATGCCCTGGCGACTGGCGACGGCGTCGGCGAAGCGCTCGCCGAGGCGGTACTGCTCGAGCTTCACGTCCATGCCCGTGAGGCGGAAGACGGCGGTCTCGAGCGGCGGGCGGTGGGCCCGGCTACGGGCCATCCGGCCCTTAAGGTGCTCGTAGTGCGGCACCAGGTTCTTCCCGACGTTGTGCATCACGAAGTCCGAGTAGCCCTCGATCACGCTCATCGCCGCCTGCATCCTGTCGAAGGACTCGCGCTGCTCCGGGCTCATCACCAGCTCCATCGACCGGGCGCCGGTCTTGAGGTTGGTCGAGAGGCGCCTCACCGTCTCGCGGACGCCGAGCCGCTCGGAGAGCGGGCCTATGAGGCTCTCGAGCAGGCCGCCGAGGTGGCCGCGCAGCCAGGGGTAGCCCTCGAACTGCAGGGCGTGGGTCATCTCGTGCAGCACGATCCAGAGCCTGAGCCCGTCCAGCGGGACCCCGATCCTGCCGGCCGCCGCGGCTATGTTGCCGTCGAGAAAGAAGACCTTGCCGGGGCCCTCGGTCGCCCCCTTGGAGAGCAACGGCCCCGTGTCGTACTGGCCGAGCACCCGCGAGGAGAGGAAGCCGAGCAGCAGGCCCATCTGGGCCGTCAGGGTGGCCCCGCCGAGCGCCCAGGTCACGTTGCCCGCGCCCGCGGCGGCCCGCTTGAGGACGGGCTCCATGAGCGCCCCGAAGCCCTCGATGTTGAAGTCTATCCACTCCGTCCTGCCGGCCACCACGAGCCGGCGGGAGGCATCGGTCCCGGACGGAAGCTCGATGCCCGCAAAGTCCGAGAGGGGTACGAGGGTCTCCTCGACGGCGGCGGGGTAGTCGAAGTCGCCGGCGGGCGCCCTCTCCGTGCGGGAGGCCAGGGCGACGGCTATCGTGCGGGCCGCGCTCCAGGAGATCACGGCGAAAACTCATCGTAGGTAAACATGCAAAGAGTATATACGCTGCCGCCGCGCGGCCCGTCCCGATTGTCCGCAAGCCCCTCGCGGGTTATATTAAGCGCATGCTAGGAGTCGGAGGCAGCGAGATAGTAGTGATAGGCCTGATCTTCCTGATCATCTTCGGCCCCAGCTCCCTCCCCAAGATGGCCCGCGACGTGGGCCGCTTCGTCAGCGAGGCCCGCCGCGCCGTGGACGACTTTAAAGAGGAGATCACCTCCGCCGCCGACGATGACGACGAGGAAGACGACCGCCGGAAAAAGTAAAGCCGTCAGCTATCAACCCCTCCGCCTTCAGCAATCGTTCCTGACACCATCGTATCGCCTTCACGCTGCGTCGCACGCATCTTTTGAGGAGCCCGCGGAAAGATCTGCTCTACTTCCTTTTCGAGCATCGGCCAGGGGCGACCGTTATCCCTTACGCTGACGGCTGATACCTGATGCCTGACGCCTACTCAGGTACGTACAGGGCGCGGTGGAGGGGGTTCTCGTGGTGGCTCCAGCCGCCGGGGCTCACGTTCTTCGTGGACTCCAGGTACATCTCCGCGCGGGCGTCGAGGTTGTCCGTGAGGTGGACGAGGAGGGCTTCGAGGGTCTTGGGACGCTCGGGCGAGCCGTACTCCGTCTCGCCCTGGTGGGCGATGAGGAGGTGGGATAGCCTGAGGGCCAGCTCCTCGGGGAAGCCGGGAAGCATGGCTACGTACTGGGAGACGAGTCGCTCGCCGAGGACCACGTGTCCGAGTAGTCGGCCCTCGGTCGTGTAGGCGAAGCCGCCCGAGTCCCAGGAGAGCTCGCGCACCTTGCCGACGTCGTGGAAGATCGCGCCGAAGAGCAGGAGGTCGCGGTCGACGGGGTAGATCCCCGCGAGCGCGCGGGCGATCCTCAGGCAGTTGACGGAGTGCTCCAGCAGGCCGCCGATCCTGGCGTGGTGCATCCCCTTGGCCGCGGGCGCCTGGCAGAAGGCCTCCCAGAAGGGGGCGTCCGAGACCATCAGCTCGAAGAGCTGGCGGAGGTCCTCGTTCTGCAGGTCACGGCCGGCCTCCTCGAGCTCGCCGGCGAGCGTCCGGCGGTCCTGCTCGGTTGCCGGCAGGTAGTCCTCTTCGTCGACCTCCTCCTTGCCCATCACGCGCAGGCGGTCGAGCTTCACCTGCAGCGTGCCGCGGTACTCGTGGGCCTGGCCCTCGACGTCCACGT
>JAUJMB010000301.1 GCA_030447045.1 Rubrobacteraceae bacterium
TCGAGACGGTGAAGCGGTCCTCCCCGACGGAGACGACGGTGAGGCTTATGCCGTCCACGGTGACGCTGCCCTTCTCGACCGCGTAGCGCAGCACCGAAGGCGGCGCCTCGAAGGTCCAGATCTCCGCGTCCCCCTCGGGCCTCACCTCGAGCACCTCGCCGACGCCGTCCACGTGCCCCTGCACGATGTGCCCCCCGAGGCGTCCCCCGGCCGCCATCGCCCGCTCCAGGTTGACCGGGCTCCCCTCGCAGAGGCCCCCAAGGGCCGTCCGTCTCAGGGTCTCGGGCATCGTGTAGAAGACGAGGCCGCCGTCGTGGATCTCGCCCACCGTCAGGCACGCCCCGTTGACCAGGATGGAGTCGCCCACGCGCGTCCCCCCGAGCACCACGTCGGCGGAGAGGCCCAAATGTGCGTCGCCCGCCTCCTCGGCGGGCCGCAGCGACCTCACGCGCCCGACCTCTTCAACTAGCCCGGTGAACATGGCCCTCCTCCCCGCGCGCCGGGTAGAGCGTGACGGCCACGTCCTCCCCGACCTTCTCGACCTCAGAGACCCGAAACTGCAAGGCCTCGGCCATACGGGTCGCGCGCAGCGCCCCGATCATGGGCACCCCCTCCGACCCGATGAGCTTGGGCGCGTAGAACAACGTGAGCTTCTCCGCAAGTCCCCCCTCCACGAAACCGGTGGCGGTCTCCCCGCCCCCCTCGACCAGCACGCCCCGGATACCCCGTCCCCCCAACTCGTCCAGGACGAACCCGAGGTCCATCCTGCCCTCGACCGTGGGCGCGGCGACCACCTCTGCCCCGAGCTCCCGCAGGACCTCGGCCCTCCCTTCCGGGGCCCCTTCGGCCGCGAAGACGACGAGCGGCGCCCTCTTTGCCGTGCGAACGAGCTCGCTCTCGGGGCCCGTCGTCAGGCGCGGGTCGATCACGACGCGGGTGACGGTGGGCGGCGTCTCGCGCAGCCCGCGGGCCGTCAGGGTGGGATCGTCCGCCCTCACGGTGCCGGCGCCGACGAGCACGGCGCCCGCCTCGGCGCGAAGCTCGTGCGCCCGCAACCTGGCGGCCTCCCCGGTCACCCACTTGCTGTCGCCGCCGGCGGCGGCGATCCTGCCGTCCAGCGTCGTCGCGAGCTTGACGTGGACGAAGGGACGCCCCGTGCGCATCCGGTGGAAGAACTGCTCGTTCTGGCGCTCGCAGGCGGGGTCATCGAGTACCTCGACGCCGATACCGGCCGCCCGCAACATCTCGACGCTGCGCCCGCGCATGCGCCGGTCGGGGTCTAGCGTGCCGACCACCACGCGCGTGATGCCGGCCCTTACCACGGCCTCCACGCAAGGGGGCGTGCGGCCGTGGTGGTTGCAGGGCTCGAGCGTGACGAAGAGCGTGGCGCCCCTGGCGGCGTCCCCGGCCGCGTCGAGGGCGCGCACCTCCGCGTGGGCCTCGCCCGCCCTCGCGTGCCAGCCCTCGCCGACGACCTCGCCGCCGCGCACGACCACGGCCCCGACCAGGGGATTGGGTGCCACGGTGAAACGCCCGCGCTCGGCAAGCCGCCGGGCGAGATCCATGAAAGAACCTCGTGCCAAACTGACCTTTCTCCCATCCGGACTCTTACCGTCGGCGCCGGACTACGGTTCGCTCTAGGCAAACCTTCACCGGCTCAGCCCCTGGTACTACCCTGGGGCTCGCGGGCTCCCCGTCAGGAACGCTCCCTCCGGGCTCACCGCCGGTGCGGGAATTCCACCCGCCCCCGAAAAGCTACGGGAGAACCTATACCACACGGCGTTTATGTCAGCAAGGAACGCGGCCGTCGGGCGCGTCAGGACCGGCAAGCCCCGGCGCGTCTGGGCCGTCGACGCCGGTGCGCTACGAGGCCGCTCGGGCGGCGTCGATGATCCTGCGCATCTCGGAGGCGGGGTCGCCCCTGTAGACCGCGGATCCGGCGACGAGTACCTGGGCGCCTGCCTCGACCATCACGGGGGCCGTCTCGGCCGTGATGCCGCCGTCGACCTGGACGGGGAGGTCCGTCATCTCCTTGAGGCGGCGGACCTTGGCGGCCATCTCCGGGATAAAGGACTGGCCGCCGAAGCCAGGGTTGACGCTCATGACGAGCACGTAGTCCAGGTAAGGGAGCGCCCACTCTATGAACTCGGGCGGCGTGGTCGGGTTGAGGGCGACGCCGGCCTCGCAGCCGCCGTCCCGGATCATGGTCAGCGTCCGGTGCAGGTGGGTGACGGCCTCCGGCTGGACCGAGATGCTCGCGACCCCGGCCTCGATAAAGGGCGCTATCAGGTTGTCCGGGCTGTCCACCATGAGGTGCGCGTCCACCGGCAGGTCTATGGCCTCGACGAGGGAAGCCGCGACGACGGGGCCGACGGTGAGGTTCGGGACGAACTGGTTGTCCATGGAGTCGAAGTGGACGAGCTCGGCCCCGCCGGCCTGCGCCCGCCGTACCTCCTCGGCCAGGTTCGCGAAGTCCGCCGCCAGTATCGAGGGCGCGCCCACGACTCTTCCACCAAGCTCGCTCCAGAAACCCAAAATCCGCCCTCCCCGAACCTGCGCCAACG
>JAUJMB010000302.1 GCA_030447045.1 Rubrobacteraceae bacterium
GTGATGATGCCGCCCCCGAGCCTGTCCCATGTAACATTTTGTAATCCATTACGCTCCATTATGACAGCTAACTCGTTGGGTGCCACGAACGCTTTCACCGATTCGGGTAGATAGGAGTACGCGTGGGGGTCTCCCGAGATCACCCCGCCCACCTTCGGGACGATCCTGTCGAACCACAGCCCGTAGAACGCGCCGGAGATTCGGCCCGTGGGCCTGGCTATCTCCAGGCAGACGGCGCGCCCGCCCGGCTTGAGCACCCGGGCCATCTCGGCGAAGAGCCCGTCGAGGTCCGGGATGTTCCTGGCGCCGTAGGCGATGGTCGCCGCGTCGAAGCGGGCGGAGGGCACCCCGGCGAGGTCCGTAGCATCGCCGAGCCTGTACTCGACGTTCGTCTCGGGCCTGGCCCGTGCCGCCCGCAGCATCTCGGCGGAGAAGTCCACGCCGAGGACGGAGCCTGCGGGCCCTACGCTTTTGGCGAGGGCGCGGGTCAGGCTCCCGGTGCCGCAGGCGAGGTCGATGGCCGAATCGCCGGGGCGGAGGCCCGTCGCGCGGACCACTTTGCGATTCCAGAGCTTGTAGAGACCGGCGGTCATCACGGCGTTCAGGAGCTCGTAGCGGCCCGCTATCCGGTCGAACATATCCCTCACGAGGCGGGCCCGCTCCTCGCCGGAGGGGAGGTTTTGGGCGGGGGATCCCGGGCGCCTAGGCAACGCCCTCACGCAAATTCCCGATGGAGGCCCGGATCCTCTCGAGCGAACGGTCGGTGCCCTCGTCGGAGATCACGTCGAGCAGCTCGGCCAGGTGGGGCGCCCAGGTCTCGGCGGTCACCGGCTCGCCCGAGGCGATGCGGCCGGCGCCGTCCCTTATCATGCGCGCCGCCACCGCCACGAAGCGCGGCTCGTCGAGCCTGGCTATGGTCTGGACGGCGTGCGCGTACGACTCGTCCCCGACGAGCACGCCGACGTCCGTGGCCCCCTCGGGCCCGCCAGCGTAATGCGCGTCGAAGCCCCGCTGCAGGTGCCCGAGCGCCGCGGCGACGACCCCGGCCCTGGCGTCCTCGTGGCCAAGCCCCGCGGTGGCCCTGAGGAAGGCCCCTTCCAGCGAGACCTCGGGCGTGCGCCTGGCCGTCTTCTCCATCACGCTCTCCTCCCGGCGAACCACTCGCGGGCGGCCTCGAAGGTCTTGTCCAGGTCCTCGTCGGTGTGGGCGGCGGAGATAAAGCCGGCCTCGTACTGGCTCGGCGCCAGGTAGACCCCTCGGGAGAGCATGTGCCAGAAAAAGTCCTTGAAAGCCTTCGTGTCCGACCGGGCGGCGGAGGCGAAGTCCGTGACGGGGCCATCCGTGAAGAAGAGGCTAACCATCGAGCCCACGCCGCTGATCGTGTAAGGTACGTCTCCCTGCGAGGCCGCGGCCTCCATGCCGCTCTTCCAGCGCTCGCCCAGCTCCTCCAGGCGCTCGTGCGTCTCGGATTCGAGGGCTATCTTCAGGGTGGCGAGGCCCGCGGCCATGGCGAGCGGGTTGCCCGAGAGGGTGCCGGCCTGGTAGACGGGGCCCGAGGGGGCGACCATCTCCATGATCTCGCGCCGGCCGCCGTAGGCGCCCACGGGCAGCCCGCCGCCGATAATTTTGCCCAAAGTCGTCATGTCCGGCACGACCCCGTAGCGCTCCTGCGCCCCTCCGGGGGCCACCCTGAAGCCCGTCATTACCTCGTCGAAGATCAGGACGACGCCGTACTCCTCGGTCAACGCCCTCAGGCCCTCGAGGTAGCCGTCGGCCGGCGGGACGCAGCCCATGTTCCCCGCGACGGGCTCGAGGATAACGGCGGCGAACCTCTCACCCTCCTTCTCGAAGAGCTCCCGCACAGCGTCGAGGTCGTTGTAGGGGAGGACGGCGGTGTCCCTGGCCGCCCCTTCGGTGACGCCGGGGCTGTCGGGGAGGCCTAAAGTAGCCACACCGGAGCCCGCGGAGACGAGCAGGGCGTCGCCGTGGCCGTGGTAGTTGCCGTCGAACTTCAGGATTCGGTCGCGGCCCGTGTAGCCGCGGGCGACCCGGATGGCGCTCATGGTGGCCTCGGTGCCGGAGTTGGTCATCCTCACCATCTCCATGGAGGGGACCGTCTCGCAGACGAGCTCCGCGAGGTCGACCTCCAGCTCCGTCGGGGAGCCGAAGGTGGTGCCCTTGCGGGCTGTGCTTTCTATGGCCTCGATCACCTCGGCATGGGTGTGACCCAGCACCAGTGGCCCGTAGCTCATCACGTAGTCCACAAAGCTGTTGCCGTCCACGTCGAAGATCGTCGAGCCCTCGCCCCGCTCCATGAACAGGGGGTCCCCCCCGACGGACCGGAACGCCCGCACGGGGCTGTTGACGCCGCCGGGCAGCCGCTTCGTCGCCCGCTCCATGAGCCGGGCCGAGCGGTCCATCGTCAGTAATGTCCGTGCATCCAGGCTCTCGCCGCTACCCTGCAAAACGCGCAAACCCCCTTGTGAGCGCCTGACAGAAGTGTATTACCCCCGGCCCGCGCCGGTGGTGACAGAGCTTACCC
>JAUJMB010000303.1 GCA_030447045.1 Rubrobacteraceae bacterium
CCGATGTTGCCGCTGCCGACCCGGCGCACGTCCACGCCGAAGGCGCGCCCGACCAGGTAACCGACCGGCACAGCCCCCAGGAGATAGCCGAAAAGCACGAGCAGAATCCCCACCATGGCCGGCCAAGTATAGCGGAAGGAGGGGCCCCCGGCCGCCCCAGAGGACCGCCTCGGGAGGTACGAAACCCGCGCCGATCCGCCCCCGGCCCGCGGTTCGGGTAACATGATCCGATGCCCTCCCCCCGCTCCATCCGCCCCATGAGGCCGGGAGACGCCGACGCGGTCTACGATACCGCCAGCACCGCGCTCTTCGAGTCGGTGGAGGAGAGGGAGGTGCTGCGCCGCCGGACGCCGGAGCAGGTGGAGAGCCGCAAGGCCCGCTACGGCCACTTTCTCCGTTACGACCCGGAGGGGGCCTGGTTGGCCGAGGACGACGGGCGCGTCTCGGGCGTGGCGATCTCGGTCAGGCGCGAGCGGGTCTGGGTTCTCTCCCTCCTCGCCGTGGACGCCGACCACCGCGGCACGGGCCTGGGCAGGGAGCTCCTCGAACGCGCCCTCGCCTACGCGGAGGGGGGCGAGGGGGCCATGATCGCCTCCTCCACTCACCCGGCCGCGATGCGCCTCTACGCCCGCGCCGGCTTCGACCTCCACCCCACCCTCTCCGCCTCGGGCAACGTCCGCCGCGACGCCATCCCCCCGGGCCTGGCCGTTCGCGAGGGGGAAGAGCGGGACCTGGAGCTAGCGGCGGGGGTGGACCGCGCCGTCCGCGGCGCCGCCCACGGACCCGACCTCGAGCACATGCTCACGACGGGCTGCCGCCTCCTGGTGGCCGAGGGCCCGTCCGGGAGGGGGTACGCCGCCGAGCGGGGCGGCTCCCCGGCGGTCCTCGCCGCCACCGAGCCTAAGGTGGCCCAGGATCTCCTCTGGGCCTGCCTGGAGAGGACCCCGCCGGGCGAGAAGGTGGACGTCGACTGGATCACGGGCAGGCAAAACTGGGCCGTCCCCGTAACTCTCGAAGCCGGCCTCTCCCTCTCCCCCGCCGGCCCCATCTGCACGCGCGGAGACCTCGGCCCGCTAACGCCGTACCTGCCGAGCGGGCCGTTTCTGTAGGGACTCCACGTTCTGGGCGTCGGTAAGGATTCGAGGTGGGCCGGCCCGCGGTGAGCCGCTACAGCCACATCCCGCGGTTGCGGGCGACCTCGAGGGCCTGGCGTATCGCCCCGGCCTTGTTGCGGGTCTCTTCGTACTCCGCGGAAGGTACGGAGTCGGCGACGACGCCCCCGCCGGCCTGAAAAAAGATCATGCCGTCCTTTAGCAGGGCCGTCCTTAGCGTTATGCAGGTGTCGAGGCGGCCGTCGATGCCGTAGTAGCCGGTGGCGCCGGCGTAGGGGCCGCGTCGGGTGGGTTCGAGCTCGTCTATGATCTCCATCGCCCTGACCTTGGGCGCCCCCGAGACGGTGCCAGCGGGGAACGCCGCCGCTAAAGCGTCGAGCGCGGTGAGGTCTTTCCCGAGGTTCCCCTCCACGGTGGAGACGATGTGCATGACGTGGGAGTAGCGCTCGACCTCCATGAAACCGGCGAGCTCGACGGACCCTACCTCGCTCACCCGCCCGAGGTCGTTCCGGCCGAGGTCGACGAGCATGACGTGCTCGGCCCGCTCTTTCTCGTCGGCGAGCAACTCCTCCGCCAGCGCCGCGTCCTCCTCCGGCGTCCCGCCCCTCCACCGGGTGCCGGCGACGGGACGGGTCATTACCCTGCGGCCCTCGACGCGCACCAGCGGCTCGGGCGAGGCCCCGACGAGTGCGAAGTCCCCCATCTTCAGGTACGTCATGTACGGCGAGGGGTTGACGGTGCGCAGGCCCCGGTAGAGCAGGAGCGGGTCGAGATCCCCCACCTCCGCCGAGAACCTCTGCGACGGCACGACCTGGAAGGCGTCCCCGGCCCTTATGTACTCCTTGGCCCTCTCCACCGCCCCCTCGTAACCCTCCCTCGTGAAGTTCGAGGACACCTCGAGGGCGCCACCGCCGAAGCCCGGCATTCGTCGGGCCAGGGGTGCCGCGAGACGCTCGGCCACGCGCCTTATGTCGTCCGCGGCGCGGCGGTAGGCCGCGGCGAACCCTTCCCCTTCGGCGTCGCGCAACCCCGCGGCGTCGACGAGGGAGACGACGAGGACCTTGTGCCTGAGGTGGTCGAAGACGACGAGGGTGTCGGTGACGGCGAAGAGGGCCTCGGGGACGCCGAGGTCGTCCGGCGGGGCGTCGGGGAGCTTCTCGAGGTAGCGGACGGCGTCGTAGGAGAAGAAGCCGACCGCGCCGCCGACAAAGGCCGGGAGGTTCGGCAGGGGTGCTACGCTCTTCTGGCCCAGGATCTCGGCGAGCCCCCGGAACGGGTCGGCCGCCGGTATCTCGCGCACCCCGTCCGAGTCCACGACGGTAAAGACGCCGGCCCTGTAGGAGAGCGTCCGCTTCGGGTCGAAGCCCAAGAAAGAGTAGCGGCCGAACCGCTCGGCGGCCTCGGCGCTCTCCAGCAAGAAGACCGTGT
>JAUJMB010000304.1 GCA_030447045.1 Rubrobacteraceae bacterium
CGCAGGGCCTCTAGCGCGGCGTCCGCCGATTCCGGCGCCACCACGGCGAGGAGCTTGCCCTCGTTCGCGACGTAGAGGGGGTCTATCCCCAAGATCTCGCACGCCCCGTTTACCACGTCCCGGATCGGGACCCTCTCCTCCCACAACACGACACCGCACCCGGAGTCGCGGGCGAGCTCGTTGAGCACGGTCCCGACCCCGCCCCGGGTGGGGTCCCGCATAAAGCGAAGGGCCGGCCCCGCGGCGTCCTTGAGCGCCCCGACCAGCGGGGTGAGGGCCCTGGTGTCGGAGAAGACATCGGCCTCCAGCTCCAGGTCGCCGCGCGCTATGAGGATGGCCGCCCCGTGATCCCCTAAAGTGCCGGAGCAGAGGACCTTGTCCCCGGGCCGCACGGACGCCGATGACAGGCCCAAGTCCGGGTCCGCGATTCCTACCCCCGTCGTGACGATGTAGAGCCCGTCGCCCTTCCCACGCTCGACCACCTTCGTGTCGCCGGTGGCGACGGAGACCCCGGCCCCTTCAGCGGACCGCGCCATGGCCTCGACCTCGTGCGTTAGTACCCCGGTGTCCAATCCCTCCTCGATTATGAGGGCGGCGGAGAGGCCCAAGGGTGTGGCGCCCGAGACGGCGAGGTCGTTGACGGTGCCGTTGACCGCGAGCTCGCCGATGGACCCCCCGGGGAAGACGAGCGGGCGCACGACGAAGGAGTCGGTGGTCAGGGCGAGGTGGGCGTCGCCGAAGGGGATCAGGGCCGCATCCGAGAGCGGTGCCAGGGCGGGGTTCTCGAACGCCGGAAGCAGCAAGCCCTCTATGAGCTTGTGGGTGGCCTTGCCCCCCGCGCCGTGGCTCATGTCTATACGCGGGGCCGTGAACTTCGGCGGACGCCGGCGGTTCTCTTCTAGCGTGTCGAGGACGCGCTGCTCCCTCTCGGTCATCCCTTCGACCCTATCTCGACCTTCTCGTACGACTTGCGGCCGAAGTTGTAGTAGGCGGCGCACGCGCCCTCGGAGGAGACCATGAGCGCGCCGAGCGGGCGCTCGGGGGTGCAGGCCGTGCCGAAGACCTTGCACTCGTGGGGCTTGAGCACGCCCTTGAGGACCTCCCCGCACTGGCAGGCCTTCGGGTCGGCGACCCTTACGCCCGGCGTGGAGTAGCGCAGCTCGGCGTCGAAGTCGGCGTACGCCTCCGAGAGCTTGAGCGCCGACTGGGCTATAAAGCCGAGGCCCCGCCACTCGAAGTAGGGCCTGAGCTCGAAAACCTCGGCCAAAGCCTTTAGAGCCTGCAGGTTCCCCTCCCACGGGACGGCCCGGCCGTACTGGTTCTCGACCTCGCAGCGCCCCTCGTCGAGCTGGCGCATGAGCATCAGGATGGACTGCAGGAGGTCCAGCGGCTCGAAGCCGGCCACCACGCAGGGCTTGCCGTAGTCTTCGGGCATGAACTCGTAGGGGCGGCAGCCGATCACGGTCGAGACGTGCCCAGGCCCTATAAACGCGTCCAGGCGCAGGTCGGGGGAGTCCAGGAGCGCCCGCACCGGCGGCACGATGGTGACGTGGTTGCAGAACACGGAGAAGTTCTCGATGCCCTCCTTCTTCGCCCGCTGGAGGGTAAGCGCCGTCGAGGGGGCCGTCGTCTCGAAGCCTATGGCGTAGAAGACGACCTCGCGGTCGGGGTTCTCGCGCGCGATGCGCAGGGCGTCCAGCGGCGAGTAGACCATGCGGATGTCGGCGCCTTCGGCCTTGACCTCCAGAAGGTTCCCCTTCGAGCCCGGCACCCGCATCATGTCCCCGAAGCAGGTGAAGATGACCTCGGGGCGCTCGGCTATCGCCACGCCCTCGTCCACCCGGCCCATCGGGAGCACGCAGACCGGGCATCCGGGCCCGTGCACCAGCTCTACCCCTTCCGGCAAGAGGTCCTTTATGCCGTGGCGGTAGATGGTGTGGGTGTGCCCCCCGCAGACCTCCATGAGCTTGTAGTGCCGCCCCGGTTCCGCTAGAGAGGAGATCTGGGCCGCCACGGCCCTTGCTAGCTCACCGTCTCTGAACTCGTCCACGTATTTCATGGTCGCTCCCTTTGGTCGCTGAGGTATCAGGCATCAGGTTTCAGGTTTCAGCCTCGACCCTGCCGATGGCGACGCCGCCGTGCGTCAGCAGGACCTCCCCAAGCTCTACCGGCTCGACGAGCTCCACGGCTATCTCGGCCCGGTTTCCGGCGGCGTCCTCGCACAGGGCGTCGTGGCCTTTCAGGGAGATCACGCGCACCGGTATGCCGGCGTCGGAGCAGGTGACGCACCCGTCGTGGTCCAGCGTGCAGTATCCGGCCAGCATCGCATCTTCCATCACTCGATCCTCGATTCGCGCAGTTCCTCGAGCTCCTGCTCGAACTCCTGGCCGAGCTCTTCCAGAAACCGGAGGGTGTTGCGCGCCTCCTCCTCGTCTATCTTGGACATCGCGAAGCCCACGTGGATGAGGATCCAGTCCCCCACCTCCACCCTCTCGTCCTCGTGGTGGACCAGCCCGATGTTTACGTTCCTCCGGACCCC
>JAUJMB010000305.1 GCA_030447045.1 Rubrobacteraceae bacterium
GCTGCTCCGAGCCCTCGATCGGCGCCCTGCCCCACGCGCCCGGGCGGCGCGCCGCACGCCCCATGGCCGCCGAGAGCGTGCCCAACGGCTGGAGGTCCTCCGGGAGGTACCCGCTCGTGAGCGCCACCGCCCCGGCCCTCGGCACCGCCAGGAGCTCGCCGAGCCCGTCGACCGAGACCGTCCGCTCCCCCAGCGCCACGCTCTGCCACCCGTAGTCCGGCGCGGGCCGGTCCGAAGGAGGGACGGCATCGCGCGCCGCGACGAAGCTGCCCCGCCCCGGACGCGCCTCCACGAGGCCCTCGGCAACGAGCCGTTGCACCGCCCGCTGCACCGTCACTGGCCCGGCCCGGTGGCGCGCCATCAGCTCCCGCACCGAGGGCAGCCTCTCCCCGGGCGAGCCGGCCTCCGCCGCCGCCCTGAGGTCTTCCGATATGCGCGTTAGCGTGTTATCGTTGTTCATGGATACGAATAGTAACGTTACCGAAACGCCACCGATAACGCAAGCCCCGCGGACGAGGGGCCTCCTGTTCGGGTTCTTGGGGGTACTGGCCTTCAGCCTCACGGTCCCCCTCACGCGTGTGGCGGTGGCGGATTTCGACCCCGCGTTCGTGGGGCTCGGGCGGGCGCTGGTGGCGGCGGCGCTGGCCGCGGGGCTGCTTATCGTCACGCGCCAGAGCCTGCCGGAGCGGCGACACTGGGTCCGGCTGGTGGTGGTGGGCTCGGGGGTCATCGTGGGCTTCCCGCTGTTCACGTCGCTGGCCCTGAGGGAGCTCCCGTCGGCGCACGCGGCGGTGATCGTCGGCCTGCTTCCGGCGGCGACGGCTGTGATGGCCGTGTTGCGGGCCGGCGAGCGGCCCTCGCGGGCGTTCTGGGGGGCGTGCGCGTTCGGGCTCTTCGCTGTCCTCTTGTTCGCGGCCTCGCAGGGGGCGGGGCTGGTGCCGGATCGGGGGCACCTGCTGGTGCTGCTCGCCGTGGTGTTGTGCTCCTTGGGCTACGCGGAAGGCGGGGCCCTGGCCCAGGAGATCGGCGGCTGGCGCGTGATCTCCTGGTCACTCGTCTTTTTCGCCCCCTTCCTCGCTCCGTTCGTGGCCTGGTCGATCCTTGGGTCCGGCGGGGCGGGGCTCGCCGGGGCCGGAGCAGCCGCGTGGGCGTGCTTCGCGTACGTGTCGGTGGTGAGCATGTTCTTGGGGTTCTTCGCCTGGTACAGGGGTCTCGCGGAGGGGGGCGTGGCGCGCGTCGGGCAGGTTCAGCTCTCCCAGCCCGTCCTCACCCTCCTCTGGTCCGTCCTGCTGCTCGGGGAGCACATCGGACCCCTGACCCTCCTTTGCGCCCTGCTTGTCTTGGGCAGCGTCGCCGTCGGCCAGAGAACCAGGGTCAAGGGCGGTGCCGGGGGCCGGAAGGCCGTACCCGCGAAAACACTTCGGGGGGAATAGGGCATGGCCGAAGGCATCGTGGCATCGATACACCCGGCGTCCGGGGTGACGGAGCCGATGCGCGGGGTCACCGAGGCCCGCGCGGTGCCCGGGCGCCTCTACCAGGCAGGTATTGTTGGGGACCTCGAGAGCGAACTTCTGCAGGACCCTCTTTTGCGAGATCTGATCAACGGCGTCGAACCCTGTGAGGGTTTGCGGCTCAGACGATCGCGTTGCCCTTACTCTCGAAGACGCGGAACGCGCCCGTACCCATGGCGACGAGGTTGCCCGGCGCGTCGTAGACCTTCGCCTCGGCGGTCGCCGTGCGGCGGGTGCGGTGCACGACCTCGGCGGAGCAGGTTATGCGCCCCTCGCTGACAGCCCCGAGAAAGTGGACGTTCATCTCTATGGTGGCCGTCCTCACGCCCACGAGCGCCAGCACGGAGAGGCCCATGGCGTTGTCTATGAGGGAGGCGTAGACGCCGCCGTGCAGGGTGCCCGCGCCGTTGAGGTGGTGCTCCTCGACGTCGATGCGGATCACCGCGCGCCCCGGCTCGACGTCCTCGACCTTCGCCCCGATGTGCCGGGAGAACGTGACCTCCTCGTTAAAGTAGCGCGCGAGGTGGCCCAGCTGCTCTTCGCTCAGGGCTATCGCATCGTCGCTCACCAGACGCTCCCTTCCGCTCCAAGGTCCGACCGCCCAACCAGGTGATAAGAGTACCCCGAAAACGACCTCCGGGCGGTTGGTCCGGCCGCAACCGTCGAGGCGAGGGGTCCAGGGCGCCGAAGAGAACCTCGTCGCGATGGGCGCGGGAGGGTGCGGGATCTCCGAGGGGAGCGGAGACCCGATGGTCTTGACGGTTCGCTGCGCCTGGGTCGTTTCGCCTTTATCATTCGGGGATAGATAGGGGAGAGGGGGAAGGGCCCGCGGGCAACCACACAGGAGGGTTCATGTTCGGCACGGAGAAGCCGTGGCTGAAGGTCTACAGGGGGCACATCGAGGAGGAGACCGAGGTCTTCGACGGCTCCCTCCACGACATGTTCAGGATGGCCGCCGAGGGGCACAGGGGCAAGACGGCGCTCACGTTCTACGGGACGACCTTCGAGTTCGAGCGGCTGCAGGCGC
>JAUJMB010000306.1 GCA_030447045.1 Rubrobacteraceae bacterium
AGGACCTCCGCGTGCTTCCCATCCCCGCCGACGTCGGGGGCCGCTTCTCCGTCCTCACCCCCGTCGGGCTCCTCCCGGCCGCCGTGACGGGCCTCGACGTGGAGGCCCTGCTCGCCGGCGCCGCCCAGTGCGTGGACGAGGTGGAGGCCCAAGGGGCGGACCATCCGGCGGTCGTAGGTGCCGCCATGCACTACCTCATGGACACCGGGCGCGGCCGGAACGTGCGGGTAATGATGCCCTATGCGGACTCTTTGGAGCGGCTCGCGGCGTGGTTCGTCCAGCTCTGGGCCGAGTCGCTCGGCAAGGACGGCAAGGGCTCGACCCCCCACGGGGCCGTCGGCACGACGGACCAGCACTCCCAGGTCCAGCTCTACATGGAGGGCCCGCAGGACAAGGTTATAGAGATCGTCGAGGTAGAGGAGCACCCCCGCGACCTGACCATCCCCGAGGCCTACGAGGACATCGAGGGCGTCGGCTACCTCGGCGGCCACACCATGGCCGAGCTCCTCAACGTCGAGTGCGACGCCACGAGAGAGGCCCTCACCGAGGCCGGCCGCCCCAACTCGACCATAAGGCTAGGCACCGTAAACGAGGAGAACCTCGGCTACCTCCTCCAGGCCCTCGAGGTGCAGACCGCCGTCTCCGGCACCCTCTACGGCGTCAACGCCTTCGACCAGCCCGGCGTGGAGGCGGGGAAGGAGATCACCTACAAGAGGATGGGAAGGCCGGGCTACTAGGTTTCAGGTTCTAGGCATCAGGCTTCAGGTAGGGCGGCGGTGCCTGGCAGGGGGACAGGCGACGGGGTGGTCGATCGAAGCCACGGCGGCGAAAAGCAGGACCACCAGCCCATACCTGCCCTCGCGCCGGTCTGCACCTAAAGGGCTGTCAATGGTCGCCGTCGAGACCAAACTGCATCCCGCAGCGGAGGTTGGTCGGGCGAATTGCTGATGCCTGCAACCTGACACCCGAAGCCTATTTCACCGCTATGCCGAACACCACAGGCGCTGCCTTGCCGTGCAGGGGATCTCTCTCCCTGTCCCGGACCACGCGCCAGAGGGCCGGGTCCTTGAGGCGCAGGTCGGCGAAGGCGCTGTTGCGCTCCACGTCGTCGGCGAGCAGGAGGCCGCCGGGGCCGAGGCTCGGCCAGGCGGCATCGAACTCGCGGCGCATGTTGCGGCGGGTGTGGAGGCTGTCATGGACGAAGAGGCCCACGGGGCCGGTCTCGCGGAGGAGGCCCGGCAGGACGCGCCTGCTGGCGCCGCGGTGGAGCCGCCATCCTTGCCTGAGGTCTTCCGGCACGGCGACCCCCCAGAAGCGCTCGTACTCCCTCCTCAAGGGCGGCAGGTCTATGCTGTGTAGCTTGCCGCGGCCGTTCTGTTGCAGGGCTTTGAGGAGAAAGGCCGAGGAGACGCCGTAGGCCACCCCCGTCTCGATGACCGTCTCGGGGGTGACGAGGCGGCAGGCCAGGTAGCACAGGCGGGCGAAGAGGGAGTCGGCGGCCCAGCGCTGGCTGAAGGCGTCCGTGGACCGGATCCCGCGCAGCAGGCCTCTGGTGCGCTCTTCTACCTCCCCAAGGGCCGGTTCGGCCAGGATCTCCGCCGCGCGTCCGGGGACGTCCTCCAGGCTCCGCAAGGCTTCCTCCCACCCGACCGTCTCTTCCGTGGGGGTCCTATTCGAGAGCCGCTCCATGGCGAGGTCGGCGAGACCGGCCGTCCGGTCCAGGACCTCGCGGGGACGGCTTGGGAGGAGGGCGAGGAGTAGCGCGAGGGTCTTGAGGTGGTCCAGGGCGAGCACGGGCATGCGCGCGGTCTCTCCGTTCGTCGGGGCAGTACGTCCAATGGTACGGGAAAGGGGAGCCGTGCGTGGGGACGGGTATAATGGGGGTCTGGCTGAAGCGAAGAGAGGACTCTTTGAGATGAAGTGGCTCCAGGTGTACGGTCTGCCCCGACTGCCGCTGTTCCTTGCGCGGTGGGCGATGAAGCTCGGGCTGCCGGGCCCGACGTGGTACAAGTGGAAGGCGGCGAGCGCGGGGACCGGGGTGATCCTGGACGAGATGATCCGGGCCGCCGACGACCTCGGCTACGACGGCCAGAAGGTCGGCAAGCTCGCCATGAGCCGCATCGGCCAGAAGCAGGGCTCGGACCTTCGCGAGCAGCTAGACGTCACCACGATGAAGGACGCCGTTGACGTCGTCATGCTCGCCAACCGCTTCTTCGACATCGAGATCACGCTAACCGAGACCAAGGACGGCGAGTACGTCATAAACGCCGACCGCTGCCCCTGGTTCGGCGGCATGGGCCACGACGGCGTCCCCGGCTGGGACGTGAAGCCCTGCGCCGCCTTCTCCACCTACGAGAAGGCCATGGTCGAGGCCATCAACCCCAACGTAAAGTTATCCTATACCGAGAAGCGCACCACCGGCGGCCACACCTGCCGCGGCGTCTACCAGTACCGCGACGCGGAGCTCGGGGACGGCCCGGCCGAAGGCGTCCAGCCCGAGATGGTCTCCATCGGCCGGAAGCCGAA
>JAUJMB010000307.1 GCA_030447045.1 Rubrobacteraceae bacterium
GCGCTCTTCGAGGGGGCGTTCGGGTCGCCGGCCTCGCTCGGACGCATCCTGCTCTACGAGCTCAGGCTCACGGACACGGCGCCTTCGGCCGAGGACACGGCCTCGCTCGCCGCCATCGGCCGGACGCTCGTCAACACCACACCCCTGATCTTCACGGGTCTGGCCGTGGCGGTCGCGTTCCGCGCGGGGCTCTTCAACATAGGGGGCGAGGGGCAGTTCTTTATGGGTGCTATGGCGGCGGCCTGGCTCGGCGTGGCGCTCGGCTTCCTCGGGCCCGGCGCCATCCCCATAGCCCTGATCGCGTGCGGCCTCGCGGGCTTTCTGTGGGGCGCCGTTCCCGGTGTCCTGAAGGCGTACTTCGGGGCGCACGAGGTCATCACCACGATCATGCTGAACTTTATAGCGATCTTCCTGACGTCTTATCTGACGCGGGTGCCGCTCGACCGGGAGGGCGTGCTGCCCGGCACGGAGCCGGTACCCGAGTCGGCCAGCATCCCGATTTTGGGTGCCGGCCTGGGGCTGGCCAACTACGGCATCGTGCTGGCCCTGCTGGCGGCCGTCGTCGCGTACCTGCTCCTGTGGCGCACGAAGACGGGCTTCGAGCTCAGGGCCGTGGGGTTCTCCCCCGGGGCTGCGAACTACGCCGGCATCGGCATCGCCAGGAACACGGTCCTGGCGCTGGCCATCGGCGGGGCCTTCGCCGGCCTCGGCGGCGGCATAGAGGTGCTGGGCGTCTACGGGAACATGGACCTGCCCTTCGTGCGGAACGTCGGGTTCAACGGCATCGGGGTGGCGCTCCTCGGGCGCAACCATCCCGTAGGGGTGGTGCTCGGGGCGCTCGTCTTCGGGGCCTTGGCCTCGGGGGCGCAGCAGATGCAGTTCGACACGCAGGTGCCGCTGGACCTGACGAGCGTGCTGCTCGCGGTGATCCTGCTCTTCGTCACGGCGACGAAGCTCGTCGAGCTCGTCCTTGGCAAGCGTGTCAGGGACCTGGCGGCGGGCACGCGCCTGGAGAAGGGGCTCGGGTCGTAGTGGAGGAGATCCTGGCGACCGTGGGCGCGGTCCTCGCGGCCACCATCCGCAACGCCACACCGCTCGTCTTCGCGGCTCTGGGCGGGATGTTCAGCGAGCGGAGCGGGGTCGTGAACATCGGGCTCGAGGGGCTGATGCTCATAAGCGCCTTCGCCGGGGTGGTCGGCGCGTTCCTGAGCGGGAACGTGTGGGTCGGGCTGCTCTTCGCCGTGGGGGCCGGGCTCCTCTTCGCCCTCATCCACGCCGTCATGTGCGTGACGTTCGAGGCCGACCAGATCATCTCGGGCACGGCCATCAACCTGCTGGCTTTGGGCGGCACGGCCTTTCTGATGGTCATCGTCTTCGGCCAGGGCGGCACCTCGCCCGACGTGGATAAGTTCGACCCCATAGCGATCCCCCTGCTCTCCCGGATCCCCGTGGTAGGCCCCGCCCTCTTCGACCAGAGCCTGCTCGTCTACCTGATGTACGCGATGGTCCCGATCACGTTCTTCGTACTCTTCAAGACCCCGTTCGGCCTGCGACTGAGGGCGACGGGCGAGGTGCCCGAGGCGGTGGACACGGCCGGCGTCAGCGTCGCCCGCATGCGCTACTACGGGGTCGCCCTCTCCGGGATGCTCGCGGCCCTGGGCGGCGTCTACCTCTCGATGAGCCTGCTCTCGTCCTTCACCGAGGGCATGACCGCCGGGCGCGGGTTTATAGCGCTGGCGGCGCTGATCTTCGGCCGCTGGCACCCGGTCGGCGCCTTCGGCGCGGCGCTGCTCTTCGGGTTCGGCGGGGCGCTCACCATCAGGGTGCCGCCCGAAGCGATACCGAACGAGTTTATACAGATGATCCCCTACGTCCTCACGATCGTGGTCCTCGCCGGCTTCGGCGGGCGCGCCATAGCCCCGGCCGCCGTCGGCAAGCCCTACCGCAAGGAGTAGCCCCAACCCTTGCCCCGCCTCCTCGTAGACACGGATACCGCCTCCGACGACGCGGTCGCCCTCGTCATGGCCCTGAAGGACCCAGACGCGACGGTCGAGGCCGTCACGGTGGTCGCCGGCAACGTGCCGCTGGAGCAGGGCGTGCAGAACGCCCTCTACACTCTGGAGCTCTGCGGCTCGGACGCCCCCGTCTTCCGTGGTGCTGCGACGCCGCTGCTCTCTCCCCCCGCCACCGCCCAGGAGGTGCACGGCCTCGACGGCATGGGGGACATAGGGCTGCCGCTCTCTGGCCGCGAGCCCGCGCCGGGGCACGCGGTGGACGAGCTGGTCGAGAGGATCGGCGCGAGCCCCGGGCGGTTGACCCTGGTCACCCTCGGCCCCCTGACGAACGTGGCCCTGGCGCTCCTGTGGGACCCGTCTATCGCCGGCAAGGTCGCAGGCTGCGTGATGATGGGCGGCACGGGCCGGGGCCCCGGCAACGTGACCCCGCTCGCCGAGTACAACGTCTGGGCCGACCC
>JAUJMB010000308.1 GCA_030447045.1 Rubrobacteraceae bacterium
GCGTCCCTGAAGACGCGGGGCTCGGAGCGGGGGTTGTTCCGCGCGAAGTTGCCCAGGTCCGAGAGGGGGACGATCTGCGCCTCCTGGCCCCAGCAGAGAAGGCTCTTGTGCGGGACCCTCGGCCAGAGGCCCGCGACCCCGAGGTTGAGCTTGCCGGCGACAAAGGACGCCGGAAAGTGCTTTGACCCGGGCCCGTGGCCCACCCGGTGGTAGTCCTCGACGACCCCGTCGGTGACGAGCGCGGGGTCGTGGTACGCCATGTTCTCCAGGTAGTAGCGGATGCCGGCGCGCGAGACGAGGGCGTGGTAGAGCGTGTCGCCGAGGATCGGTGCGCCGAAGAGGCCGAGGACGGCGTCCCCGAGGGGGCCGGAGGGGCGGTCCAGGGTGCCGTAACCGGTGGGGCAGACGAGGACGAGCTTCTTGAAGAGCTTCGGGCTGCGCACGGCGGCGGGCACGACGAGGGCCGCGGTGAGCGAGCTGGCGACGAGGTGGGCGCCGCCCCCGACCTCCTCGCGCACGAAATCCTCCACCTGCGAGGCCACGTCCTCTGGCCCGTAGCGCAGGCGGGGCTTCTCCGAGAGGCCGCACCCCAGCAGGTCCAACGCGTAGACCCTGAAATGCTCGGAGAGCTCCCCGAAGTTCTCGCGGAACTCGAGCGACGACGCCCCGGCGTAGACGCCGTGGACGAGCAGCAGCGGCTCCCCCTCCCCGGCCACGGAGTAGGCCAGCGTTCCCCCGCGCCACCGGAAGCGCCTCGCCTCGCCGCCCAAACCCGTGGGAGCCCGCCCTCCCCGCTCCAACCTCCTGTTGAGGGCCCAGAGCCCGCCGACGGCCCCCGCCGCCACAGCCGCCTTCAGCCTGACCATCCAACCCCCATCCCACGAAACCCCGGCCGGACCGGATCGTACCCGATCTCCGCCAGCCGCGGAGAATCTTCTTGACAAACCTCACATATACCTTGACAATCGAGTAATTAAGACAGTTAAGTAAACGGATTCACAAGAAGTCATGGACGGGGCGGGCGTGGACCGGGAGAGGTTGGTAGACGAGATCGTGTTGTTGTTGCCCGTGTTGGGGCGCGAGTTGGGACGTCCGGTCCCGTTGGAGATGGAGGCGTCCGTGAAGGCCGGGATGCCGGAGCACGCGTTTCCTTCAGAAGCCCACGTCTCGCCGCGGCACATACAGGTTCTCATAGCGCTCGCGCGGGGGCCGCGGTCGGTTGGCCGGATCGCGGAGGCTCTAGGTGTTTCGCGTCCGGCGGCGACGCAGCTCGTTGACAGGCTCGTCGAGCACGGCATGATCGAACGCCTCCACGACCCCGCGGACAGGAGGGTGGTGCTCGTGGACTACGCGCCCGGCATGCACGAGGTGGCGCGCAGGATCATGGGCGTCCGCCGTCGGCAGTTGAACGAGGCTTTGGACAGGTTGACGGAGGAGGAGGCGCAGGCTTTCTACAAGGGCTTAAAGGAGATCACGGCGGCGCTCGGCCGGGTGCCGGGGGAGGAAAACTAGTGCAGGCGGTCGTTCGCTGGTGTCTGAAGAACAAGTCCGTCGTCTTTCTGGCGGGCTTTATCCTGATAGCGGCCGGCGCCTACGCGACGACGCGCCTCAACCAGGAGCTCCTGCCCGACATCGAGTTCCCGCTCGTCACCGTCTCCACGCCTGTGCCGGGGGCCGGGCCCGACGTGGTAGACGAGCAGGTAACGCAGCCCCTGCAGGGGGCCGTGGAGGGTATAGAGGGCATCGAGGGCGTCCAGGCGACGAGCTCGCCAGGGTTCTCCGTGCTCGTGGTGGAGTTCGGGCTCGACGTGGACACCGAGCAGGCGGAGGACGAGATCAACGACGCCATAGCCGGCGTCGGCCTGCCGGAGCAGGCCCAGAGCCCCGAGGTCGCCCGCCAGTCGGCCTCCGAGTTCCCCATCCTGAACGTCTCCCTCTCGGCGGAGGACGGGGACCTCGCCCGCGTGACGGAGTACGCCGAGGACGAGGCCATACCGCTCATAGAGGACGTGGAGGGCGTTGCGAGCGCGGACCTCGTCGGGGGTTCGGAGCGCCAGATCGAGGTGGACCTCAGGCCGGCCGAGCTCGAGGAGCGCGGCATCCCGGCCGAGGCCATCGTCGGCGCCATCTCGGGCTCGAACGTCAACGCCCCCGTCGGCGAGGTGAGCGTGGACGGCCTCGCCACCCCCGTCCGCACCACCAGCGAACTCACCACGGTCGAGGAGCTTCGCGACCTCCCCATAGGCGCCGGTGCCCCCGCGGGAGCCGCAGCTGGCGCGCCGACCGGGGCGCCCACCGGGGCGCCTGCGGGAGCGCCCGCCGGGGCCTCCGCGCCCCCGACGGCCGCGACGGCGTCCGCACCGCCATCGGCCGCGTCGGCGGCGGCGAGCGTCGCGCCGGAGGCCGAGGCCCCGGAGCCGGTGCTGCTCTCGGACGTGGCGGAGGTGCGGGAGGTCAGCTCGGACATCTCCGG
>JAUJMB010000309.1 GCA_030447045.1 Rubrobacteraceae bacterium
TTGCCGGGTCTGCGACCTCGCCTGCGGTCAAGGCGTCGTCGCCCGAAGCCTGGCGGATCGCGGCGCACGCGTTCTCGGCTTGGACATCTCCGAGATACGGCTCGGCATAGCCCGGCTCTAAGAACGCAAGGAGAGCCAGGTACTGCTGATAGACCTGTAAGACCGGGTTAGCCGCGCACGACGAGGACGCCGCCGACGAGGACCAGCATCACACCGAGCACCTTGAGCCCGCCGAAGCCCGCGGCGGCCGGGCCGAAGAGGCCCGTGCGGTCTATGAGCAGGCCGGCGATGAGTTGGCTCGCGATGACGAGGGAGAGCGTCTGGGCGAGCCCGGCGCGGCCGGCGGCCACGACGATCGCGGCGAGTATGAAGGCCCCGAGAAGACCGGAGGTGACCCCGTAGAGCATCGCCCTGCCCGTGAGCTCGGGGCGGGCGAAGAGGGCCATCGCGAAGCCGGCGGCGGCCGTGGCGAGGCCGGAGACCCCGATCAGGGCGCCCACGCCCAAAGTTCTGATGCCGAGCGTGTTCACCACGACCTGCGCGGCTATCGCCAGCCCCGCAAACGCCGCCAGTACCGCCCCCGTGTTCATGCTCGCCCCTCCCGAGTCTCCTGCAGCAAAGCCGGCCAAGATACCACATCCGCGCCTCGCTGCTAGTATCTCGGGCGTGAGGACGCTTGAGATCCGCTACACCGGCTTGCGCCCCTGCCCGAACTGCGAAGGCAGGGGCGACGACGGCGCCTCGTGGCGGCCCATCGCGTGCAAGCGGTGCAAGGGGCACGGCAAGCTCGTGACGGCGGTCGAGGTGGAGGATTCCGTGGAGGGCGTGCTGCCGGCCTCGCGCTACGATTTCAACGCTCTCGGGGAGGTCTTTCTGCTCGATACCGAGGAGGACGAGGAGATACGGGTTATTCGCCCCCGATCCCCCTGGGGTTGACGCCGGCCATCACGCGCAGGCCCTGCGCCAGGGCCGAGGCGATGGCGACGGCGAAGAGGTCGTAGGCGATCCAGGCCGTGTACGGCGGACGGGCGACGTCGCCGAACTCCCTGGCGTACGCCCTCTCCTCGCCGAGGGCCGCCCACCCGTAGGTGGCGGGGAACAGCGCCCACTCCACCGACGTCGCGGCGAGGGCCATCACCACGGCGGCGGCGACCCCCGGCCACCCGCCGCGGAAGGCCAGCAGGACGCCGAGCGCGACGTAGACGAAGATGCGGGTGGCCTGGATCACCCCCTCGCGCCCCGTCTCCTCGTAGACGCTCCGCCACGAGAAGACGCCCGCCCCGAAGCCGTAGAGCGCCGCGGCGAAGGCGCACGCGGCGGTCAGCAGAACCAGGGAGAGGGTGCTCCTCTGCATGCCAAGGATTATATTGCCTCGGCCTGCCGGAAGGGGTCGACCGGAGATCCGTCCTCCGCAGGGCTGCTCACGCCAGCGCGGCCAGCACGTCCTTTACGGCGAGGCGCTCCTTGAACGGGACGACGCCACCCTCCACGGCCTCCGAGAGCGCCTCCCGGGAGGCGCCGAGCTTCTCCGAGGCCGCGACCAGAACGCGGTGGCCCCTCCCGTTGGCCTCCCGGAGCAGGGCCGCGCGTTCGATGAGGTTCCGCTCGGACCAGAAGCCCAAGACTTCGAGGTGCGCCGTTTCGCCCGTAGCGCTCCTCAGGGTGAAGTCCGGCACCAGGGCCGTCTTTAGTTCGGGGAACGGCAGGACGCCGGGGCCTGCCTCCAGCGTCCAGCCGCCGGTGTCCTTTGCGCGCTCCCAGGCACGCACGAAGGCCTCGCGGACGTCGTCGCCCTCGTGGGCGTCCTTCGGGCCCAGGTAGTGGCTCTTCAGGTCGTTCTTCTCCGAGTCGAGATCGAGGAGGGCGTCGCGGCCCTTCCACTCGACGGTGGCCGAGAGGCGCCAGGGGGAGGTGAGTAGCAGGCCCGGGAGGAACTTGGCGAGGCGGAGGCCGTACTTGCGCGTGCCGCCGAAGATCGAGAGCGGGCCGTCGAGGTGGAGGCGGTAGCCGCGGGGGGTTGGCTCCAGGCGGTAGATCAGGCCCATCTTCTTTACGTAGTGGAAGACGAGCCGGGCGTCTGCGCCCCTGTCGAGATCCACGATGATCTCTTTGGCCGCGTAGAGCACGCCCTGGATCTGGGCCACGTTGTAGCGCTCGATCAACCCTTCCGGGGAAGGCTCCTCGAACGCGCCGAGAAGCTGCGCCCCCTGCCGGTCCGCGTACATAAGCCCGGCGACGTCCTCGAGGCCGGTCTCCGAGGCGACCCTGAGGAGGACGTCGTCGCGGGTCGGGGCCTCGAGCAGGCCCGGCTCAGAGGCGGGCGGTTCGGGGAGCGCGGCGGCGAGCTCGAAGACCCTGGTGCGGACCGTGTAGGGGTCGGCCTGCGTCGGGGCCTCCCAGGTCGCCAGCTCCTCCAGGAGCTTCGCGAGCGCCCGCACGATCTTGAACCCCCGCCGCGCGTCGAGCCTGGGGC
>JAUJMB010000310.1 GCA_030447045.1 Rubrobacteraceae bacterium
AGGCGCTGCCCGGCATCCTCTCGGGGAACATCCGGAGGTGGTTCCCGTGAAGGAGCGGGCCGACGGGGCCGTACGGACGGCGCACCTGCTCAGGATCCACAGCTACATGGACATCGCGATGAACGCGATGTGGACGAACAGCCCCCGCGTGGACGCGATGCTCGGCATGGTCGTGGGGAGCCTCCGCGGCGACAGCCCGGCCAACGCCGACGACGAGATCCTGGCGCAGGTCCGCGACCTCGTCGGGGAGGGGCGCGCCTACCTGGCCGACGGGGACCCGCCGGCCGCGATGGCCCGGATGAGGGTCGCCCAGGACCTTATGGCGCTGTACCTGATCCGGCTGGGCGATGGATAGGCCGGCCGCGGGCCTCCCGGAGGACGCCCCCCTCGTGGCCCTCCGCCGCGGCGCCATGGTCGAGAGCCTCCACCGGGGCCGGTTGGTCTTCTGCGACCCCGCGGGCAACGTCCTCGACGCGACGGGCGACCCCGAGGCCTACGTCTACGCCCGCTCCTCGGCGAAGCCCTTCCAGGCGCTCCCCCTCGTCCTCTCCGGCGCCGCCGACGCCTTCGGCCTCACGGACGAGGAGCTGGCCGTCGCCTGCGCCTCCCACAACGCCGAAGGAGCGCACCTGGCCGCCGTCCGCTCCGTGCTGGAGAAGGCGGGCCTCTCCGAGGACGACCTCCAGAGCGGCGCCCACCCGCCGATGTACGGCCCCGAGGCGGCGGGGCTCGAACGCAGCGGCGAGGAACCCAAACCCATACACGGCAACTGCTCTGGCAAGCACGCCGGGATGCTCGCCGTCTGCGCCCACGAGGGGCTCGACACCGGCGGCTACCGCAACCCGGGCCACCCCCTCCAGCGCCGGATACTGGAGCTGGTCGTGCGGGTCTGCGCCCTCCGCGACGACGAGCCGCTCGTGGCCGGCGACGACTGCGGCGTCCCGACCTTCGCGCTGCCCCTGAAGGGCCTCGCCACCGGCTTCGCCCGTCTTGCGACGGGGGAGGAGCTCCCCGACGAGGTCGCCGGGGCCGCCGCGAGGCTCGGGCGCGCGATGCGGGCGCACCCTTTCCTGGTCGCGGGGACGGGGCGGTTCGACACGGAGGTCATGGGCGGGACGGATCTCGTGTGCAAGAGCGGGGCTGAAGGGGTCTTCGCCGCCGGCAGCGCCGAGGGCTGGGGGCTCGCGGTCAAGGTCTCCGACGGCGGCGGGCGGGCCGTGCGCCCGGCGGCCGTCGCCGCGCTCGGGCGGTGGGGCGTGGAGGCCCCGGGGGACGGGGCCAGCGCCAAGCGCGACCTGCACGGCGCGGTGGTCGGGGAGATCGGACCCTTCGCTTGACCGAAGGGCGGGTGGATTACACGGAGCTCGATTGGCGGTGGGCCATCCTGCTCGGCTCGGCCCTCAGGGAGGGCCTGATCGGGGCCGTCGCCGGCAAGGTCCTGCCGGCCGATGCGGTGGCGAGGGACCTCGGCATGGACGCGAGGGCCGTCTACGTGGTCCTCTCCGCGCTCGCCGAGCTCGGGATTTTGGAGGAGAGGCCGCAAGGGTTCCGGCTGGTGGAGGAGCACCGGGGTCCCTTGCTCGACCCCGGTCACCCCGACTTTGCCGGGCAGAGGGTGGTGCACCGGTTCGAGCTTATCGGGAGTTGGGGCCGGATACCCGAGATCCTGCGCACCGGCCGGCCCGTCGAGGACCGCACCGCCCCGAACTTCGGGGGAACGGAGACGTTTATCGCGGCGATGCGCGGCGGGGCGAGGCCCGGCGCCGGGGCGGTCGCGGAGGCGGTCCTCGCCCGGCTTCCGGGAGGGGCCAGGATCCTCGACGTCGGCGGCGGGCCCGGCACCAACGCCGAAGCCTTCGCGGCCGGCGGCGCACGTGTAACGGTTTTCGACCGGCCCGAGGTCATAGAGCTCATGCAGGACACGCTGGAGGCGGCCGGGATAGAGACCGCCGCGGGGGACATGAACGAGAGCCTACCAAATGGCCCCTTCGACGCCGTGTACTTCGGGAACACCTCCCACATGTACGGGCCCGAGGAGAACCGGGCGCTCTTCGCGAGGATGCGACATGTGTTGGCACCCAGCGGTTTGCTGGTGATCAGGGAGTTCGTGCGCGGTCTGGGCGAGGACGCGGCGCTCTTCGCCGCGAACATGCTGGTCCTGACGCCCCGCGGCGGCACCTACACGGCAGAGGAGTACGAGCGGTGGCTCCTGGAGGCCGGCTACGGAGGCGTCGAGTACGAGTCCGTGGCCGGGCAGAGCTCGCACCTGATCTTCGCCCGCAACCCCGGGTAGACGTACGTTGCGACACCCGCTACTACGTGGAACCGTCGAGACACCGGAGCGGCGGCACCGTGGGTCGAACTGATGGACACCGTACGAGCGTGGAAGGAAGAAGATTGTGGCGAGGACCTTCAACCTGGACACAAAGCTACACCCCTCTTCGCTGCTGGCGAGGGCCAAGAAGGCCGCC
>JAUJMB010000057.1 GCA_030447045.1 Rubrobacteraceae bacterium
GAGAGCCCCGGCGAACGACGAGGAGGCCGCGCAGGGCGAGCAGGGGCCCACGCAGCAGGACCCGTCGTCCTCCGGCTTGAGCGTCACGACCATCGAGGGCGAGGAGGTCACCCTCGGGGGCCAAGGCGCCGTGACGGCGCTCTACTTCATGGCCGGCTGGTGACCGAAGTGCAGGGAGGAGGCTCGGACGTGGTCCGAGATCCTTCCGGCCTACGAGGATCGTGGGCTAGAGGTACTGATGGTCTCCATAGACCCTTCTGAGACGCCGCAGTCCATCGAGGCGTTCAATAGCGCGGCTGGCATAGAGGAGCCGCTGCCGACCGTCCTGTACAGCGCCGAGATAGTCCGGGAGTTCGGCGTGAGCGCCCTGGAGACGACGATAATCCTCGGCCGGGACGGCGAGGAGGTCTACCGGGACGTTGCCATATCGGACGCCGACACTTTGAGGGCGGAGCTGGAGGACGCGCTGTGAGCGGGCTTCAGGAGCTCGCCGTTCAGTGGCTCACCGGCCTGGGCGGGCTGCTCCCCTTCGGCTTCGCCTTCGGGGCGGGGATCGTCGCGGCGGTCAACCCCTGCGGGTTCGCGATGCTGCCGGCCTACCTCTCGCTCTACCTCGGCAACCAGGAGGCGGGCTTCGAGAAACGCTCCTCGCTGGGAAGGGCGCTGCGGGCGCTCCTGATCGGGGGCGTGGTCTCGTTGGGGTTCGTCCTACTCTTCGGGTTGGCCGGCGTGGTCGTCTCCGCCGGGGGGAGCGCGATCCTTAGGACCATGCCCTGGGTGGGGGCGGTCATCGGCGCGGCCCTGATCGTGATGGGCCTCTGGATGCTCGCCGGACGGACGCTCTACACGGGCATCTTCGAGCGCTTCGCCGGACGCATCGGCGATCCCAAGGCGATGAGCGTGCGGGGCTTCTTCCTGTTCGGTCTCGCCTACGGGCTGGCCTCGCTCAGTTGCACCCTGCCGGTGTTCCTCGCGGTGATGGGCGGCAGCCTCACCGCCGGCAGCTTCGCCGCGGGAGCGGGGCGGTTCTTGGGCTACGGCCTGGGCATGGCTTCGGTGCTCCTGGTCCTCACCCTGGCGCTGGCGTTCTTCAAGGGAGGTGTGGTCTCCCGCCTTCGTAAGGCCACGTCCTACGTCCAGCCGATCTCCGCGGCGCTCCTCGTCGTGGCCGGAGCGTACATAATCTTCTACTGGTGGCCGGTCTTGATGGGGGGACCCTCTCCCGTCGGGTAGCACCCAGAACGTGCTCTCCTCCGAGCGATTGCCGTGCCCGAGTCCGTAACAGCCTCTAGATGTCCAGAGCTTCCGGTAGCTGCGCCACGCTCTGGAGGACGAGGTCCGGTCGGAAAGGCGACTCTGCTCCCGGCCTGTACCGGCCGGTCTCGACGAGGATGCCGCGGAGGCCAGCGGCCAGGGCCCCGCCGATGTCCAGCTCCGGGTCGTCCCCGACCACCGCGACCGCGGCGGGGGGTAGGCCGAGGTTGTGCAGCGCCAGCTCGAAGAAGGCGCGTTCGGGCTTGCCGACGCCGACAGCACTCCTGCCGCTGGCGTACTCCAGCGCGGCCACGAACGGGCCCGCGTCCAGGGAGAGCTCCCCACCGGCCCTCTGCCAGTAGCGGTTCTTCGACAGGGCCAAGAGCTCCGCGCCGTCCATCAGGTGCCTGAAGGCCGCGTCGAGCCGGCTGTAAGTGAAACCTTCTCCCAGGTTACCGACGAGCACGCAACCCGGGGCGTCGTCGGTTATCCGGACACCCTCGAGGTCTTCGAGGAGGGATTCTTCGACCAGCGGGAAGCAACTCAGTCCTTTGGCCTTCAGCCTCCCGGCAACGGCGGTGGCGGGGGTGAAGATCCGGGCTTCCCCCGCGGGGAAGCCCAGTGCCCTCAGGTGGGCGGCGAGCTCTCGCCTGGGCCTGTGGGTGGCGTTGGTTACGAAACGGTAGGAGATACCGGCCCGGTCGAGCCGCTCGATCGCCTCTCGGGCGCCCTCTACCGGGCCGTCGTTCGTGTAGAGGGTCCCGTCCAGATCTATGAGCAGACCCTCGACTCGCACGGGCCAATAATAATACGAGCGTATGCGTGGCGCTCCTTGCTGCCAGGCTCCCCCGACTCACGCGACGGGTCAACGCCCCGAGGCGCGCAACTGTTCTCTCCAGAGAAGCGCGAGCCCTATCGCGGTCACGGGGCCTAGCAGGGAGAGTTGGGCCACGACGGAGACGGCCAGCGCCGTCTCCCGAGGAACGGCGAAGGACCCCAAGGAGAGGACGAACGCGTACTGGAAAGGCCCCACGAAACCCGGCCCCGACGGGAGGGTGGTGCTCAACGCGACCAGCGCGAATACGAGCACGTAGCCGACCGGCGGCAGGGTCACCCCGAAGGAGACCACCACGAGGGCCACGGCGCAGGCGTCGAGCACCCAGACGAGCGCCGTGTACGCGCCGGCCTCCAGGAGCTCTCGCGGCGTGGAGATGCCGCGGACGCCCCGCAGGAAATAGCCCACCCGGCCGGCCAGGCGTTCGTGGAGGGCCCGGGGCAGGAGGCCGAGGGCCCGCTCGAGGAACCCCCGCGTTCGGTCCGTCTGCAGGCCGTAGAAGAGGATGCCCGTCGCCAGCGACACGAAGATCAGGCCCGTAGCGAGGGCCGCGCCGCCGAGGTAATCCTCCTGCGGAAACGCGAGAAAGACGAAGAGGATCGCGCCCACCAGCATCAGGCCGTCGAGGGCCCGCTCCACCACGATGCTGGCCGCCGCGCCGCTCCTGCTGATCCCGGCCCGCCGCCCGAGGAAGTGGGCCCGGTAGACCTCGCCGGCCCGCGCCGGGAGGACGTTGTTTGCCATGTACCCGACAAAGACCGCGGACATCAGCACCCGCATCGGGAGCGCTTTCTGCACCCTGAGTATGAGCCGCCAGCGCAGCGCCCGGACGGGGAAGCTCGCGAGATAGACCAGCGTCGCGGCCACCAGCCACCCCGGCCTGACGTTCCCCAGGGCGCGCAGGGACCCCGAGGGGTCTACCTGCCGCACGGCCAGATAAACGAAGAGGACGCTGACAGAGATCCCGGCGAACCTGTACAACCAGGGTTTCAGATTACCTGCTCCCCTCGGGAGGGACCCCTCCCCGGACTACCCCGCGCCTGCTCTCGCCCCCGCGAACACCCTGACAGCGTGCCGCTCCCCGGTCAAGGGAGCCCGGCTCCATCGCACGAAATGGAGAATCCGAACACCGCCCTCCCGCGCCCGAGGTGTAGACTTGCGTGATGCGTCCCAGAGGCTTCTTCGGCGTTCTCGGGTGGCTCCTGGTCAGGCTGCGCTACGTCGTGGTGCTCTTCTGGGCGCTGGTGGCGCTGGCCGCGTACCTCTACCTGCCGGCGCTCGGCGAGAGCACGAGCAGCAGCCTCTCCGACGTGGTGCCGGAGTCCGCGCCCGCTTCCAGGGCCGAGGCGCAGGCAGAGGGCCTCTCCGGGTCCGTGGAGGCGCCGGCCATACTCGTCTACTCGAACCCCGGGGGCTTCACCGGGTCCGACCTGGGGGAGATGAGGCGCGGGATCGGGCGCCTGAACGGGGAGGCCGGCCGCTCCTACGATATCCTGCGGGCCGTACCGCTCGCCGCCCAGAACACCTCCAACCCCACGAGGGTGGATCGGGGGCTCCTGGGCAGCAAGGCGCTGCCCGTACTGCTCTACTTCGAGCCGGGGACGCGCCTTGCGGAGGTCGCGGCCGGCGTCCGGGAGATCCGGGAAGACCTGGAGGGTCCCGGCCCGCTTCAAACCTCGACCACGGGCATCAAGCCCGTCCAGTACGACACCAAGGTCGCCATCGAGGGGAACCTCTGGTTGGTCACGGTGGTGACGACGCTCGCGATCTTCCTGGTCGTCGCCCTCACCTACCGCTCGCTCGTCGCGCCGCTGGTTCCGCTGGCCAGCATCGGGCTGGCGACTTTCCTGACCCTCCGCGTCCTGGGCTGGGTGGCGTCCGAGCAGGGAACGAGCATCCCGGCGCAGATCGAGCCGATAATCGTCGTCTTGCTCTTCGGCGTCGGGACGGACTACGCCCTGTTCCTGCTCTCCAGGACCCGGCAGGCGTTGGAGGAGGGGTCAGGACGCCTCGAAGCCGCCAGGGTGGGGGTAGAGAAGGTCGGGGGGGTCCTGCTCTCCTCGGCGGCGGTCTTGATCGCCGCCTTCGCCTTGCTGGTCCTGGCGGAGCTGGGCCTCTACCGGGCCCTGGGGCCGGGGCTCGCCCTGGCCCTGTTGATCGTCTTCGTCGTCACCCTGACGCTCGTCCCGGCCCTCCTGGCCATCGTCGGTACTGCGGCCTTCGGCGAGAGGGGGCCGTCTCGGCGGCGAGACCGGCCGTGGCAAGCGCTCCTGCAACGCCCGGGCGCGGTCGCGGGCCTGCTCGTCGTGGGGCTGGTCGTGGCCTCCCTGGGCGGTCTTGGCCTGAGGGTCGGCTTCGACCAGCTGGCGAACCTGCCCGGTGAGGCCGCCTCCGTGCGCGGTTACGAGGAGCTGACCGGGGAGTTCCCGGGGGGCGTGCTTGCGCCGGTCAACGTGCTGGTGCGGGGTGAGGACCTGGACGAGAAAGACGAAGAGCTGCTGCGGTTGCAGGGCGGGCTGCAGGCGGAGCTTCTGGCCGCCGGCGGGTCGGCGCTGACCTTCGGGCCGGAGTACGCCGGGCGCGTCCCCGAGATAGACTTCGTGAGCCCCGACGGGTCGGCGGCCCGCGTGCTGCTGGTCACCTACGGCCCCCCCTTCGCACCAGAGGCGCTCGACCAGGCCGAGCGCCTGCAGGACAGGATGCCGACGCTGCTGGAGCGGGCCGGCCTCGAGGACGCGACCGGGGTGGTCGGGGGGCAGACGGCCCTCTCCGCCGCGGCCAGGGAGACCTCGGGGAACGACCTCAGGACCGTGGCGCCGCTGCTCTTCGCCGTCTCGTTCGTCGTGCTCGCCCTGCTCCTGCGGACCCCCGTGGCCCCCCTCTACCTGCTCGGCTCGACCGCCCTGAGCTTTGCGGCCACCCTGGGCGTCTGCGCGGTGCTCTTCGGGGACGTCCTCGGCCAGGACGGGGTCGTCTACTACGTGCCCTTCGTGCTGTTCTTGCTCCTGGTCGCCCTGGGGAGCGACTACAACATCTTTATCATGGCCGCCGTTAGGGAGGAGGCGGGGGGGAAGCCCCTCGAGGAGGCCGTTCGGGCGGCCCTGGAGCGGACCGGCCCGACCATCAACGCCGCCGGGCTTGCCCTCGCGGCCTCCTTCCTCGCGCTGACCCTCATCCCCCTGCAGGACTTCTTCCAGGTGGGCACGGCGGTCGCCCTCGGCGTGCTGCTGGACGCGTTCGTGATCCGGACGCTCCTCGTGCCCGCCCTGGTGCTCCTCGTCGGGCCCGCGGGCTTCTGGCCGGCGAAGGCGCGCCGGTGAGCATCTCCAGGCGCGGGTTGCTCGCGGGGGCGGGGGCCGCGGTCGTGGCGGCCTCCGTGCCCGCGTGGCTGCTCTCGCGGCGTCCGGAGGCCGGGGCCCAGGCGGGGCGCCCGGAGCACGTGATCCTGGTGGACTGGGACGGCTTCGACCCCGGCTACCTCGGCCGGGCGCCGACGCCGAACATCGACTCTCTGGCGGGCCGGGGCAGCCTCTCCGTGGCCGACGGCGTCTACCCGACCATCTCCAACCCCGCGCGGGCCTCCATGTCCACCGGCGCCTACCCCGAGACGCACGGCAACGCCGCCTACTTTTTCGACGAAGAGGCCGGCGAGGCCGTGGGCGAGACCCGCTTCCTGGCCGCCGAGACCATAACCCAGGCGCTGGCGGCCGGAGGCCGGACGACCGCGGCGGTGCAGTGGTACATGGTGCAGGACCACGGCGCCTCCTACGGGGACCCCGAGCACCTCTACGTCCAGCCCGGTGGGCTCTTCCCGAGGCGGGTGGATGCGGCCGTCGAGATCCTCAACAGGAGGCCCGTGGACTCGGGCGGCAGGATGGTGGCGGTGCCGAAGATCCCCGACTTCCTCGCCGTCTATGGCCCCGACCTCGACGCTTTCGGCCACCTGGAGGGCACCGAGAGCCCGAACATCGGGTCGCTGGTCGCCGAGCTCGACCGTCAGCTCGGCCGGCTCGTCCAGGCCACGAAAGAGGTCGGCATCTACGAGCGGACGGCCTTTATCCTCACCTCCGACCACGGCATGACGAGCTGGGAGCGCTCCTTCTTGGAGGAGCTCGCCGCGACGCCCGAACTCGGCCGCGGCGTGGAGATCGTGCCCCCCGGAAGCGCGCCTTCGTCCGACACCGAGGTCGTCATCGTCAAGAGCGCAGGCCGGATTACGGACTTCACCCTGCGGGGCCGGTCGGCGACGTCCGAGAGGCGGGCGGAGGTCCGGAGAGTTCTCGAAAGGCTGCCCCAGCTCTCCCGCGTACTGGACGCGGCCGACCTTAAGGCCTTGCGCGCCAGCGACAAGCTCGGCGACTTCGTCGTCGAGGTCAGGGAGCCGTGGGGCTTCGGGCTCGCGGAGCCGGCAGAGGGGGCGTCGCGGGGCGGCCACGGGAGCACCCTGGAGATGCGGGTGCCGCTCCTGATCTCTGGGGCCGGCGTCAGGACCGGGGTAGCCCCCAAGAGCGCCCGGCTCGTCGACGTGGCGCCGACCATCGCCGCCCTGCTGGGCGTCCGCCCGCCGGCCGACGCGCAGGGCAGGGTCCTCGACGAGTTGCTGTACGGGTGATCCGGCTGGAGGCGCGGGTACCGGGGCGCCTCGGGCGGGAGCCCGGTAGCAGGGCCGCGGCTTCTCCCCTCCCCGGCACAGGCACTACCCTTCGTCCCGGTTCCTCCTCTGGATAAAACCGGGGACGAGGGAGACGGCGACGAAGAAGACGGCCGCCACGCCGAGGTAGAGGAAGGTCCGCGTCAGGTCTTGCCGGGCGCTCGCCAGCGAGCCGCCCGCGAACGTGTAGACGGCCGTGCCGGGGACGATGCAGACGCACGTGAGGAGCACGTAGGTGCCGAGGCCTATCCTGGTGATACCGTACGCGTAGTTCTGGAGGTTGAAGGGGAAGAGGGGCACCAGCCGCGTGACGAGCAGCATCCGCCAGCCGTGCCTCTCCACCCCCTCGTCTAGCTTCTTGAGACGCTCGCTGTTGGAGGTCCAGCCCTCGACGAGGCCCCTGGCCGCGTACCGGCCGATCAGGAAGGCCAGCGTCGCCCCGATGGTCGCGCCTATCACGGCCCACAGGGTGCCCAAGACCGGCCCGAAGACGAGCCCCGCCAGCAGCGAGAGCGGGGTGCCCGGCAAGAACGCCACGGTCGCCACGACGTAGATCGCCACGAACACGAGGGGTGCCGCGACCCCGAAGCCGCCGATCCAATTCCGCAGCCGGTCCAACCCGTCCAGGCTGACGTACTGCGAGAGCCCGGTCAGGTGGGCGACCACGACGAGCGCCACCAGCGCGAGCCCGATGCCGACTAGCTTGCCCGCGTTGGATCCCTTGTTGGGAGACCCCGCGACGCTCCCTTCCCCGGTCTTTTCGGGCCTCTGGTTCACGAACGGAGGTTCTTGACCCGGTCCAGCAGGTGTCGCGCCCCGAAGAAGGTCGAGAAGACCCTCTGGTTGCGGAAAAGCTTCTCGCGGTAGTAGTTGTCCGCCGCCCGCTGGTTGGCCTGGGCGAGGGTGGGGTAGACGTGGATGGTCGTGGAGAGGGTTCCTATGGGGATGTTTCTCTGCATGGCGAGGACTATCTCGTGGATGAGGTTCCCCGCGTCCGGCCCTATGATGTGGCCGCCGAGGATCCTGCCGCGCCTGCCGGTGACGATCTTGACGAGCCCGGTCGTCTCCCCGTCGGCCATCGCCCGGTCCACGTCCGAGAACGGCTGGCGGAAGACCTCGACGCCGTCGTGCTCGCGGCGGGCCTGCTCCTCCGTCAGCCCGACCCTCGCGACCTCGGGGTCCGTAAAGGTCGTCCAGGGGACGACGCGGTGGTCGGCCTTCGTCTTGAGGGGGAAGAGGGCGTTCCTGAGCGCCGCGCGGGCCTGGTACTCGGCGACGTGGGTAAAGAGGTACTTGCCGGTTATGTCGCCGGCGCCGTAGACGCCGGGGGCCGTGGTCTGCAGGTGCTCGTCCACCCTGAGGCCCTTCTCCAGGAGCTCGACGCCCGCGTTCTCGAGGCCAAGGGACCCCGCGGTCGGGGCGCGGCCGGCGGCCACCAGGATCTCCTCGCCGCGCGCCTCGATCTCGTGCCCCGCCCCGTCTCTGGCGGTCATCACCTTCTCGCCGTCCTCCATCCTGACACTCTCGGCCCTGTAGCCGCCGTGGAATTTCACGCCGTCGGCCAGGAGCACCCCGCGCAGGATCTCGCCGACCTCCTGGTCTTCTTTGGGGAGGGGGAGGGGCGAGGAGGAGACGAGCGTCACCTCCGAGCCGAAGCGGGCGAAGATCTGGGCGAACTCGCTGCCTATGGGCCCCGAACCGAGGATGACCAGCGAGCGCGGCAGCCGCCTGAGCTCCAGCGCCTCGACGTTCGTCAGGTATCCGACCTCCTCCAGGCCCTCCACCGGCGGCGCGGTGGGGTGGGAGCCCGTGGCTATGATGGCGCTGCGGGTCCTCAGGCGCCGGCCGTCCACCGCCACGAGGTCGGGCGCCTCGAAGCGGGCCTCTTCGGTAAAGACCTCCACGCCGAGCCCGCGGAAGCGCTCGGGGCTGTCGTGCTCGCCCGCCCTCGCTATGACCCGCTCCATCCGGTCCATCACCGCCGGGAAGTCCACCTCCGGCCCGCCGCTCCCGATCCCATACTCCTCGGAGTGCCTGACCAGGTGCGCCACGCGGGCGCTCTTTACCAGGGCCTTCGTCGGGACGCACCCGCGGTAGAGGCAGTCGCCGCCGAGCTTGTCCCGCTCGACGAGGGCGACGCGCGCGCCGAGCGAGGCCGCCCCAGCCGCGGAGACCAGCCCCGCCGTCCCCCCGCCTATTACCACCAGGTCGTAGTTCGATGCCAAGGTCGTGGCTCCTTCTATCTTTTCCATCCCGCCCCGAATGGCGCGTGCCACTTATTCTCCACCCGCCAGCACCAGTTTAAGCGGAAGTTCTTACGCCCGGATAGT
>JAUJMB010000311.1 GCA_030447045.1 Rubrobacteraceae bacterium
GGGAGGTCGAGCGGCAGGTCTTCCGGCACCTCGCCCCTGTAGACGAGCATCTCCGTGCCGTGGCTGACGGCCGAAAGGACCGCCCGGACGCGCACCTCGCCGGGGCCCGGGGTCGGCGCCTCCTCGGGCCGGAGCTCGGCGCGCCGCTTTGCGGCGAACCAGAGGGCCCGCGGGCTACCCGGCGCGGCTGACGGCATCGCGGCCCGTCGGGTACTCGACGCGGGCTGTCAGGAGCAGGTCGCCGCCGCGCGGCGTGAAGGCGGGGTCGGCCAGCGCGACGGCCCCCGAGAGGTCGCGGATGCCGAGGTCGCCCACGGCCTCTATGCCGGCGCCGAGGATCTTCGGCGCTATGCAGACCGCCAGCCGGTCCACGAGCCTGTCGCGAAGTAGGGAGGTTATGATGGCGGCCCCGCCCTCGACCATCACGGAGCCGACGCCGATGCCGTGGAGGCTAAGGAGTAGGGCGCGGAGGTCTACGCCTCCCCCCGTCTCCGACGGTAGCCTTAAGACCGTCGCGCCGAGCGATTCGGCCTCCCGGCAGCGCTCCTCCGGGGCGCGGTGGTTTACGGCGAGGACGGTGCCGCCGGCGGCGCCCCGGGCCAGGACCGCCGCGTCCATCGGCGTGCGCAGGGAGCTGTCCACGACTACCCTTAGCGGGCTCTCGCCCGGCGCGAGTCGCACGGTGAGGCGCGGGTCGTCGCGCGCCACCGTGCCGACGCCGACCATGACGGCGTCGTGGGCGGCGCGCAGCTCGTGGGAGAAGCACAGGGAGCCGGGGGCGCTGATCCACTGCGATCCCCCGTCCAGCGTCGCCAGGCGCCCGTCGAGCGTCTGGGCGTAGCTTACGGTGACCATCGGACGTGCGATGCGTTCCTCCTCTCACTCCACCACCCGGAAGGTTAGCATGGCCCGCCAGGACCCGGCTGGCGCGGTCGCCCCTCCCGGCCATATACTGCCCCGCATGAACGGAGACGAGCGCGACCGCATCATCCTCGAAGGCATGGTCTTCCACGGCCGCCACGGCGTTCTGCCCGCCGAGCGCGAGCTCGGCCAGCCCTTCGTCGTCGACGTGGAGCTGAGGCTCGACCTCAGGGCCGCGGGCCTCTCCGATGACCTGGCAAAGACCGTGGACTACGGCGAGGTCCACCGCCTCGCCAAGCAGGTGGTCGAGGGGGAGCCCGCGGGCCTGACGGAGACCGTGGCCGAGCGCATAGCCAACGCCACCCTCGAGGAGCACCCCCTCGTGGAGGTGGTGCGCGTAAAGGTAAAGAAGCCGAACGTCAGGCTCGGCGACACCGTGCTCGACGGCTCTGCCGTCCAGATCGTCCGCCGCAGGCCCTAATAGCGGGCCGTGGGAGACTTACCAGCTCTGAAGGTTACGGGTATCGGGTTCTAGGCTATGGGCAACTTGGAGGGGACCGCGAACCGCAGGCCCCGTCCTTGCGTACCTACGTTTGGGAGCGCTTCGGCGAAGATGGCCCTTTCGCGTGATGACCCCCGGTGCCGGGGCGCCCATACTTCCGTTGTTAACGAGCGTCACGAGGAGGAACGCCCTGGAGAACACGCCCTCGCTTCCGGCCGTGGCGGCGGTCCGCGCCCCGCCCCCCACCGGCAGGGAAGAGCGGGTCGGTGCTCTCGCGCGGGTCTGCGCGGATGATCTGATCTCCGCGTTCGGCCTCGGCGGGTTGGGACCCGGTCCGGCCCGGTCCCTCCTGCAACTCCTCTCCTCCGTCCCGGCCCGGCGTCTCGCGGAGCAGGTGGCGACCTACGACGACATCGTGGGCGAGGCCGGGCTGCCCGCGGGCGGCGCTTGGGCGATGGAACGGATGGCCCGCGGGGTCGTGGTGGAGGGTGCGGAGGGGGTACCGGGCGAGGGCCCGCTGCTCGTGGCCTCCAATCACCCAGGCCTCGCCGACGCCGTCGCCCTCTTCGCCGCCATGCCGCGCGGGGACCTGAGGGTCATCGCCGCCGAGCGGCCCTTCCTCGCCGCGCTCCCCAGCACCTCCGGGGCCCTGATCCCGGTCTCCGACGGCCCCAACGGGCGGTCGAAGGCGGTCAGGGCCGCGGTCCGCCACTTGAGGGGAGGCGGGGCGGTGATCACCTTCCCCGGCGGCGGGATAGAGCCGGACCCGGCGGTGCTGCCGGGTGCGGCCGAGGCGCTCGCCGATTGGTCCGGGAGCGTGGACCTCTTCGCCCGGCTGGTCCCGAACCTGACCGTCGTGCCGGCGGTCGTGAGCGGCTTGATCTCGCGCGCCGCCCTCCGCAATCCCATCGCCCTCGTCCGCCGCGACCCGCGCGACCGGCGGTGGCTCTCGGCGACCCTCCAGATGCTCGTGCCCGCCCTGCGGGACGTGACGACCCGCGTCGAGTTCGGCCCTCCCCTGCGCGCCGACGGCGAGATCCCGGCGAGCCGCAGGACCGTCGAGGAGGCGCGGCGCCTGATCGAAAACGCCCG
>JAUJMB010000312.1 GCA_030447045.1 Rubrobacteraceae bacterium
TTCAGGCAGTGGACGCCGCCGGAGTTCTCGGCGAGGTTGCCGCCGATGGAGGAGACGATCTGGCTCGCGGGATCCGGGGCGTAGTAGTAGCCCTCGTCGGCGACCGCCTGGCTTACCCAGATGTTTATGACGCCGGGCTCGACGACGACGCGCTGGTTGGGGATGTCCACCTCGAGGATGCGCCGCAGCCTGCTGAGCACTATGAGCACGCCCGACTCGACCGGGAGCGCCCCGCCGGAGAGGCCCGTGCCGGAGCCGCGCGCGACGAACGGGATGCCCTCGTCGTAGCAGAGTCTCACGACGCTCTGGACGTGCTCGGCGGTCTCGGGCAGGACCACGAGCTCCGGTATCACCCTGTAGTTCATCAGGCCGTCGCACTCGTAGGAGCGGAGCTGCTCGCGCTCGGAGATCACCCCCTCCGGGCCGATTATGGCTTGCATCTCCCGTATCAGCAGGTCGCGCTGCATTGGACCTCCTCCTGGAATACCGTGGGTTCCCCCTTGGCGGCATTCTATAACAGAAGCGCACGTCCGCGCGCTCTTGCGCCGCCGCCGCCCCGCCGGGAAGATGAGCGGCATGGGACGACGGGACGGAGAGGGCGCAAAGCCCACCGGGGAGCCGAAACGCGGGGCCCTGATCTCCCGGCCCGTGGCGTCCCTGACGCTGGCGATGCTTGCCTCCATCTTCGGTTTCCAGCTGCTGCTCTCCGTGGTGCCGCTCTACGCCGCGGAGGTCGGGGGAGGGACAGGCGGCGCCGGGTCCGCCACGGCCTCGTTTATGCTGACCACGGTCCTGACGCAGATGGCGATGCCGAGGCTGCTCGGCCGCTTCGGGTACCGCAAAGTGCTCGTGGCCGGCCTGCTCTTCCTGGGCCTGCCGGCCCTCCTCTATCCGCTGGCCGGCGGCGTGGCCGGGGTGCTGGCCGTCACGCTCGCCAGAGGCGTCGGGTTCGGGATCATCACGGTCGGCTTCGCCGCCCTGATCGTCGAGCTCTCCCCTCCCGAGCGCCGCGGCGAGGCGCTAGGCCTCTTCGGCCTGGCGATGACGCTGCCCAACGTCCTGGGCAACCCTTTGGGCCTCTGGCTCGTGGACGCATTCGGCTACGCGACGATCTTCCTCCTCGGCGGCCTCTTCCCCCTCCTCGCCCTGTTCGCCTTGGCCGGGATCAGCACCGGCTCCCTCGAACGCGAGGACGTGGGCAGCGCGGGCTTTCTGGACGGCCTGCGGCGCGGGCCGCTGCTCCGCCTGTTCCTGATCTTCGCCACCGTCACCTCGGCGACCGGCGTGGTCGTGACGTTCCTGCCCCTCGCCGTGCCCCGGTCGGGCCTCTTCTCCGCGGCCTCGGCCCTCCTCGTCTTCGGCCTCACGAGCGCCCTCAGCCGGCTGTGGGCCGGCCGCTTCGGCGACCGCCGCGACCCCCACCTCCTGCTCGCCCCCGGCCTCGTCGCCGCCGCGGTCGGCATGGCAGCCCTCCCGCAGGGCGGACCTCCGACGCTCGGAGGGGCGCTCCTCCTCGGGGCGGGGGTCGGCCTGCTGCAGAACTCGACGCTCATCCTCACCATGGACCGGGTCGCCGACGACGAACGCGGCCTCGGCAGCACCCTCTGGAACGTCTCCTTCGACGCCGGCACCGGCGTCGGCGCCTTCTCCTTCGGCTTTATCGTCGGCGTGGGCGGCCTCTCCTCCGCCTTCTACATCTCGGCCATCATCCTGCTCGCGGCCATAGGCCTCGTCTTCGTGGACCGCCGCACCAGTAAGGGGGCCAGCTCCCCGCCATAACCCTGACAGAACGCGGCGGAGCCAGGCGCGCTCGAGGTCCGCCGCGAGGGCGCAACGCCGGACCGAGGCCGAAGCTGGGGGAGACGCGGGCGACGAAGCCTCTCCGGCCAGGCGGGGAGGTCAGACCCTGCGCCGTCTCCGACGGACTCCGGTACGGCCAGGCGTTGCTCCGCCCTTATCCGGTTGGGGGGTACCCTTCCAGGGTGGCCTGGGCGGCGGCGAGGCGGGCGCCCGGCACCCTGAAGGGCGAGCACGAGACGTAGTCCAGGCCGACCTCGTGGAAGAAGGCGACGCTCTTCGGGTCGCCGCCGTGCTCCCCGCAGACGCCGAGCTTGAGGTTCGGGCTCTCACCCCGGCCGCGCTCTATCGCCATCTTGACGAACTGCCCGACGCCGTCCCGGTCTATGGTTTGGAAGGGGTTGAAGCTCAGGATGCCTTCCCTCAGGTAGTCGGCGAGGAACTTCTCCTCGGCGTCGTCGCGGCTGATGCCGCAGACCATCTGGGTGAGGTCGTTGGTGCCGAAGGAGAAAAAGTCCGCGACACCGGCTATCTTGTCCGCCACGGCGCAGGCCCTCGGCAGCTCGATCATGGTCCCTATCGGGATGCCTTCTCCGGCCAGCTCCTCATCTATCATCGCGCGCATCCTCCTGAGCTCGGGGGCG
>JAUJMB010000313.1 GCA_030447045.1 Rubrobacteraceae bacterium
TGACGGGGCACGGGCTCAAGGACCCGGACGTCATCCTGAGCAGGGTCGAGTTGCCGGAGCCCGTGGCGGCGACCTTCGAGGCCGTGGCCGGACGAATGGAGAGGCCCGCGCCGTGATCTCGGTCCGCGTCCCGGCCACCTCGGCGAACCTGGGGCCCGGCTACGACGCGGTCGGGCTCGCGCTCTCCCTTGGCATGAGGATAAGCCTGGACCGGGCGCGGCACCCCGAGATAGAGGTCTCCGGCACGGGCGAGGACCTCGTCCCGCGCGGCCCGGAGCACCCGGCGTACCGGGCGGCCCGGTTCGTGGCCGAGGTCGTGGGCGAGCCCGACGTCCACTTCAGGCTCGTCCAGGAGAACGACATACCGCCGACGCGCGGGCTAGGCGGGAGCGCCGCGGCGCTCGTGGGCGGGGCCGTGGCGGCCAACGAGCTCTTCGGCGGCCAGATCGCGGCCCCCGACCTCCTCAACATCGTCTGCGAGCTCGACGGCCACCCGGACAACGCCGCCCCGGCCCTTCTCGGCGGCCTCGTCATAGGCACCCTCACCCCCACCGGCATAAGCGCCGTCCGCCTCGAACCGAAGGACCTGGCCGTCGCCGTCGCCGTCCCCGACTTCGCCGTCTCGACCACCGCCGCCCGCCGGGCCCTGCCCGAACACGTCCCCCACCGCGACGCGGTCTTCAACGTCGGCCGCTCGGGCCTCCTCCTCGGGGCTTTGGCCACCGGCGAGTACGGCCTCCTCCGCGTCGCCATGCAGGACAAGCTCCACCAGCCCTACCGCGCCCACCTCGTCCCCGGCCTCGAAGGCGTCATAGACACAGCACTCGCCCACGGCGCCCACGGCGCCTGCCTCTCGGGCTCGGGCCCCACCGTCCTGGCCTTCACCCCGCGTGAGCTGGCCCCCTCGGTCGCCGCCGCGATGAAGAAGACGTTCGAGGCGAGGGGAACGACGGCGCGGTCCTGGGCGCTCGAGGTCGACCTCATGGGCGCGCGGGTCGAGCCGTAGGACCGAGAATGGGCCAGGTGGCAGATCCGCGGCGCCGCGCCACCGGCTACTCTCGTGCCGTGGCCGGGGTGGTCGATCCCCCTCCTACCATCCCGACTATCGCTCGCGGCCCCATCTTTCGGGGCCGCGCCCCCGAGGGCGCCCCGGCTTGCTACAGAGTCTTGCAAACCGTTGCTTTTCGGCCTGGGGCGCGGCCGGACGCGGGCTCTGACCGCTTGACAAGCCTCTACCGCTGTGTAACCCTTCACCACACTTGTGCAGATATGTGAGCGAGGATCCTTGACGGAAGTCTCAAAAACGGCGCAGAAGAAGGTCTCGGGCCTGATGCTCAAGATCCTACGCCTGCTCACCCCCCCCATCCACCCGCGAGTACCCTCGCTAGCCGTACCCTCCGCCCTACGACTAATTATCGGGGCGGGCCGGGGCGGCGCCCTCCGGTTCGCCTAGAGGGCCAGGCGGCGGAATTTCCCGCCCTCCGGCCTAGAGGCTTCTCTTTCAAGACCGATCTATGAGGATGGGATAACCATGGAGAACACCGCTTTCAACGTCGAATACAAGCCGCGCACCGGGAGCGAGGCGATGTGCGAGGCCCTGCTGGACGAGGGGGTCGAGTACCTCTTCGGTTACCCGGGCGGGGCCATAATGCCCTTCTACGACGCCCTCCCCGACTACCCGCTAAAGCACATCCTCACCCGCCACGAGCAGGCCGCCGCCCACGCCGCCGACGGCTACGCCAGGGCGACGAACCGCGTGGGCGTGGTCGTCGCGACGAGCGGACCGGGTGCCACGAACCTCGTCACGGGGCTCGCCACGGCCCAGATGGACTCCGTGCCGCTCGTGGCCATAACGGGCCAGGTCGGGCGTCCGGCCCTGGGCAAGGACTCCTTCCAGGAGACGAACGTGATGGGCATGACGCTGCCCTTCACCAAGCACTCCTTCCTCGTCGAGGACCCGGACGAGCTCTACCCGACGATGCGGCGGGCGTTCGAGATCGCGCGCAGCGGCAGGCCCGGCCCCGTGCTCGTGGACGTGCCCAAGGACGTCCAGTTCGCCGCCTGCAACGACAACGGCTACAGGAGGCTGCGCGAGGCCCCGGTACCCGTCGAGTCGCCGGCGCTGGAGCGGGCCGCGATGCTGCTCAGGAACGCGAAGCGCCCGCTCATCCTGGCCGGGCACGGCGTCACGCTCGCCGGGGCCGAGAAGGAGCTCAGGCTGCTCGCCGAGCGGACCGGCATCCCGGTTGTCACCACCCTGCTCGGCATAAGCGCCTTCCCCGACGACCACCCGCTCTACCTCGGGTGGCCGGGGATGCACGGGCAGGCGAGCGTCAACCGGGCCATCGACAAGTCCGACCTCCTCTTCGCCGTCGGGATGCGGTTCGACGACAGGATCACGGGCGCCGTCGCCAAGTTCGCCCCGAACGCGAAGGT
>JAUJMB010000314.1 GCA_030447045.1 Rubrobacteraceae bacterium
TCGTTCGAACATCAGCGGGATCCTCCTCCGCTCCGAGGGGCCTTCACGGCGTAGGGAATATAAACGGCTCGGTTCTGTATACGACGGTCTGATACCTGCGGATTACACATCTCTAAAATTCGCCTTTCGAAATGACTCTCTCCTCTTGCCGGCTTCCGCCCCCCAAAGTATACAGGCGATGCCCAGGGAATTCGGTAGACCTACGCACTTTACGCTCCTAGCGCTATCCCTGGTGCCGGGCAATCTCCTACCATCCTTCTGTCGTGCTCCCTAGAGCTTACCCCCGCGTCCTGCCCGCCAAGGTGTCTCGGCTCACACAGGGTCAGGATCGGAGGATTCGGCCGTCGGTCCTCGTGCACCGCACGCCCCACCCCTACTCGGAGAACCTCCGGCGCACTTCATCGGGGGGGAGGGATGCCACAAAGGGCCCGGCCTTCGGGCCGCTAGTCTTCCCCAGGAGGACCTTGTACACGGCGGCGAACGCCCGCTTGGGCTTCAGCCCGCGGCCGACGGCGGTGGAGTAGAGGAGGTCCTGGACCGCGTCCCCGTCCATCTCGGGCCCGAGCTTGGCCGAGAGGTCCGACAGGTACTCGCGCTGCTCCTCGTCGAGACCGGCCGCGGCCTCCCGCGACTCTTCCGGGTCGAGCAGCCCCACCCGCATCGAATCCGGCGCCCAGTCTCTCGCCCAGTTGCGGGCGTAGGCCAGGTCCCGGGCGAGCCGCTCCCTGTCGCTGGCGGCCTCTTCGTAGCCGCCGCGTTCGAGCATGGTCGCCGCCGCGTCGACGTTCTCCCCGACGGTCTGCGCGACGAGGGCGAGGTGGTTGAAAGGGACGTCGGTGCCGCCGTGCTCGGCGTTGAACTCGTCCATAAAGCGGGGGAAGCCCTCGCCGGGGTCCATCTCCAGCGCGCGGGCCGGGTCCCGGCCGAGGAACATCCGCCGCAGGGCGTTGGGGGGCATGATCCGGAGCATCTCGTCCGGCATGAGGACTATGCCCCCGGAAGAGCTCATGGCGCCCTTGCCCTTTATGTAGTTCCACTCGTACTCGAAACGGCCGGGCACAGGATAATGGAAGACCTCGCGGGCCATCCTGTCCGCCGTGTCGGTGGACCCCCCGCGGCTGGTGTGGTCCTTGCCGAAGGGCTCGAACGTCGCCCCGAGCGCCTTCCACCGGGCCGCGAGCTCCACCCTCCACCCGAGCTTGCCCTCGCCCTTCGAGTAGTCCGCCGTCTCCTCGAGACCGTCCTCGTCCACGAAGAGGACGCTGTGCTTCTCGGGCAGGTGCTCCAGCACGCGGGCCCCCGTCAACTGCCCCGACGTCCTTCGCGGCAGGTACGGCGACCAGTGTTCCGGCATCTGGCGTCCGCTGGCTTCCTGGAGGATGCCGCGGAGCTCGTCCGTGTGCTCGATGGCCTCGCGCGTGACGTCCGTGTAGACGCCCGACTCGTAGAGCTCGTGCGAGCGGAGCACCTCTATGTCCATGCCCATCTCGTGGAGCGCCTCCTCGAACGGGACGAGGAAGTGCTCGGCGTAGGAGGCGTGGCAGCCCTCGGGGTCGGGCACGCGGGAGAGGCTGTGGCCGAAGAACTCCTTGAAGCCCTCGGGGACGCCGGGGGCGACCTTGCGCAAGGGGTCTATCGTGTCCGCGTGGAAGACGAACCGGACCTCTTCGCCCCTGGCCTTCAGGGCGTTGGCGACCGCCTCGGCGACGAGGACCTCGCGCAGGTTGTGGATGTGGCCCGAGGGGCTTATGCCGGTGACCACCACGTGCGGACCCGCGCCCAGCCCGTCGGCGACCTTCTCTGCCCAGAGGGGTACGGGGATGCCGGTCTCGGCCATGCTTCGCTCCACTCGCGGTAGCTTACGGAAAAACTCGGAGGGCGTTCCCGAAAGGGGGTTAGCTCGCCGCCTCGACGTTGACGATCTCGTACTCCGTCGCGCCGCGCGGGGTGGAGACCGTCACCTTCTCGCCTACCTTCTTCTTGAGCACCGCGCGACCGACGGGCGAGGCGTGGGAGAGCTTGCCGCTCCCCGGGTCGGACTCGTTGGCGCCCACGATCTGGAAGGTGCGCTCCTGGCCGCCGTCGACCACCCGCAGCGTGACGCGAGTACCTAGGTCCACCGCGTCGGTGCCGACCTGGGAGGTGTCCACGACCTTCGCGTTGCGGACGCGGCGTTGGATCTCGCTGATCCTGCGCTCCAGAAGCCCCTGCTCGGCCTTGGCGTCGTCGTACTCGGAGTTCTCGCTTATGTCCCCGAACTCCCGCGCCTGCCGGATGCGGTCGGCAACCTCCTTGCGCCGGACGTCCGTGAGGTAAGAGAGCTCCTGCTGAAGCTTCTCCAGACCCGCCGGGGTAACCAGTTCTTGGTTCTTGTCCGTCATGAGCCGCGAGATTATACGGGCGCGTAAGAAAGGTGTCAACGA
>JAUJMB010000315.1 GCA_030447045.1 Rubrobacteraceae bacterium
CCGGGGCACATCATCGGCTACGAGCACACGTTCGTGCACACGATGAAGGACCTTATGGACGGCATAGGGACGGGGGAGAGCCCGGCGCCGACCTTCGAGGACGCCTACCGCGTCCAGGCGGTGTTGGACGCGGTGGAGCGGAGCGCCGAGAGGGGCGGTTGGACGAGGCCCGAGACGGGGGGGATCTAGTTGGAGGTTGCTCTGCGCGTCACGATCTGGAACGAGTTCAGGCACGAGCGCAACCACGAGGAGGTCGCGAAGATCTACCCCCAGGGCATCCACGCCGCCCTCGCCGCCGCCCTGGGTGGGAACGGCTTCGACGTGCGCACGGCCACCCTCGACGAGCCCGAGCACGGGCTCACGAACGAGGTCCTCGGCTCGACGGACGTCCTCCTGTGGTGGGGGCACATGGCCCACGAGGAGGTCTCGGACGCGGTGGTAGACCGGGTGCACGAGCGGGTGCTCGGGGGGATGGGCCTGATCGTGCTCCACTCCGGGCACTTCTCGAAGATCTTCAAGAGGCTCATGGGCACCACCTGCGACCTGAAGTGGCGCCACGACGACACCGAGCGACTCTGGGTGGTCGCCCCGGGCCACCCGATAGCCGAGGGCATCGGCGAGTACATAGAGCTCGAAGAGGAGATGTACGGGGAGCACTTCGACGTGCCCGAGCCCGACGAGCTGGTCTTCGTGAGCTGGTTCGGCGGCGGGGAGGTCTTCAGGAGCGGGCTCTGCTACCGGCGCGGCTCGGGCCGCATCTTCTACTTCCGCCCGGGCCACGAGGAGAACCCCACCTACCACAACCCGGACGTGCTCCGCGTCATAGCGAACGCCGTCCGCTGGGCCGCCCCGACGCCGGGCGCCACGCCGACCTACGGCAACACGGAGCCGCTGGGGTAGAGGTTTTCGGGCGTAGGGCTTTAGGTTCTTGTCCGCCGGTGGCGGAGCGTCGCGCCGGAAGGCGTGTTTTTGGTAGGAGTCGATGAGAGGCGGAGTATTGGAGGGTCCTTTGCAGAGCAGCGTAGGCACGGAGCCGTTGCGGGTCGGGGTGGTCGGGCTCGGTTACGCGGGCGAGCAGCACCTCAAGAACTTCGTGAAGATGCCGAACGTGGAGGCCGTCGCGCTGGCGGGGCTCGAGGAGGGGCGGCTGCGGGAGCTCGGCGGGCTCTACGGGGTTCCGAACCTCTACAGGAGCTGGGAGGACCTCGTCGCCAGGGAGGATCTCGACGTGGTCAGCATCGGGGCTCCGAACCACCTGCACGCGCCCATCGCCATCTCCGCGCTCAAGGGCGGCAGGCACGTGCTCTGCGAGAAGCCTCTGGCCCGGACGGGGGTCGAGGCCGAGAGCATAGTGCGCGCGGCCAGGGAGGCCGACAGGGCAGTCCACATAGCCTTCACCCAGCGGGAGCGGGGGGACGTGCAGGCGCTCAAGCGGCACGTCGAGGAGGGTAACCTCGGCAGGATCTACCACGCCAAGGCCACCTGGATGCGCCGCAACGGCATCCCCGGCATGGGCGGCTGGTTCACCAGCAAGGAGATGGCCGGCGGCGGCCCGCTTATAGACCTCGGCGTCCACATGGTCGACATGGCCCTGTTCTTGATGGGCGATCCGGAGGTAGAGAGCGTGAGCTGCGCCACCTACGCCGAGCTCGGCCCGCAAGGGCGCGGCGGGTGGACCGGCAAGGGCCTCATGACCGGCGACAACCCCTACGAGGTCGAGGACCTGGCTACCGCCTTTATCCGGCTGGGCGGCGGGGCGACCCTGAGTCTGGAGACCGGCTGGGCCGCCTACCGCGAGTCGAGCGACGACTTCGGCGTCACCCTCTACGGCACCGACGGCGGCGCGGAGATGAAGGTAAAGAACTACGGCACCCGCGACACCGTCCGCATCTTTACCGACGTGGCCGGCGTGCCGGCCGTGGTCCTGCCCGAGATAGAGCCGCGCGAGGGCCACTTCGCCGTCGTCGGGCGCTTCGTCGAGACCATCCGCGGCGGCGACTGGGCCGGGCAGCACGGCGAGGACGGCCTCGACCGGGCCCGCATCATAGACGCCTGCTACGCATCGGCCCTGGAGAACCGCGAGGTCTCCCTGCGGGAGGTCGCCGAGAGAGAGGCCGTGTGAAGTCCGCGCTCTTCGTCTGCGGCGGTTGGGAGGGGCACGAGCCCGAGAAGTGCGCCCGCATCTTCGCGCCTTTTCTGGAGGAGAACGGATACGAGACCGAGATCTCGACCACCCTCGACTCCTACCTCGACGCCGAGAAGATGCGTTCCCTCGACCTGATAGTCCCGATCTGGACGATGGGCTCCATCACCGAGGAGCAGGAGAGGGGCCTTATCGGCGCGGTCGAGGGCGGCGTCGGCCTCGCCGGCTGGCACGGCGGCATGGCCGACTCGTTCCGCGAGAGCATCAACTACCAGTT
>JAUJMB010000316.1 GCA_030447045.1 Rubrobacteraceae bacterium
GGCGCGCGAGATCCTCGGCCGGCACAACTACCGGGAGATCAGGACGCCCGTCTTCGAGGAGGTCGAGCTCTTCGCCCGCACCGCAGGGGAGGCCTCGGACATCGTGGTCCAGAAGGAGATGTTCACCTTCAGGGACAAGGGCGAGCGGGAGATGGCGCTCAGGCCCGAGGGAACTCCGGGGGCCGTGCGGGCCTTTATCGAGCACAACCTGTTCAAGCTCGCGCAGCCGACCAAGCTTTTCTACGTCGGGCCGATGTTCCGCCAGGAGCGCCAGCAGAGGGGCCGCTACCGGCAGCACACCCAGATCGGGGTGGAGGCTCTGGGCACCTCCGACCCGCTGGTGGACGTGGAGGTAATATCGCTCCTCTACGCCATCCACCAGGCGATAGGGGTACAGGACGAGGTCGTCCACCTCAACAACATCGGCGACATGGAGACCCGCCGCGCCTACGTCCCCGAGCTTCGCGCTTTTCTCCAGAGGAACGCCGCCGACCTCGACCCCGACTCCCTGGCCCGCATGGACACGAACCCTCTGCGCACCTTCGACTCCAAGGACCAGGGCACCCAGGCGGTTCTCGCGGAGGCGCCTGGCATCGGCGCGTTCCTCAGCCCGGAGGCCGCCGGGCACCTCGCCGTCGTTCGGGAGGGCCTCGACGCCTTAGGGGTCCCCTACAGGATGGACGAGCGGCTCGTGCGGGGGCTCGACTACTACACGATGACCGTCTTCGAGGCGAAGAGCGGCGCCTTGGGCGCCCAGGACACGGTAGGGGCCGGGGGCCGCTACAACGCCCTGATCTCCGACCTCGGCGGCCCGGACCTCGGTGGCATAGGCTTCGGCTCGGGCGTCGAGAGGATGCTACTCGCCACCGCCTCCAAGGAGACGGACTCCGCCATCGACCTCTTCTTCGTTACGCTGGCCCCCGAGGCCCGCGTACCGGCGATGCGTCTGGCGGGGGTCCTGCGAGCGGGGGGCGTCTCGTGCGACCTGGACTTTGGCGGGCGGGGGGCCAAGGGCCAGTTCAAGCAGGCGGACCGCTCCGGCGCCTCCTTCGCCGCGATCCTGGGCGAGGACGAGCTCTCGCGCGGCACGATCAAGGTGCGCGACATGTCCTCTGGCGAGGAGCAGGAGGTAGGCGTCGCGGACGGGGCGGGCGAGCTCCTGCGAGCCATAGGGGCCTGACCCCGCCCGTGGCGGATCTTCCACCGGGGCTCGTCGAGTCCCTGCGCGACGCCCGTCGCGTGGTGGCGCTTACCGGGTCCGGCATCTCGGCCGAGAGCGGCGTCCCAACCTTCCGCGACGCGCAGACCGGGCTCTGGGCGAGGTACGACCCGCAGGAGCTCGCGACCCCCGAGGCGTTCGCGCGCGACCCCGAACTCGTCTGGAAGTGGTACGCGTGGCGCCGCGGCCTCGTCGAAGGCGCGAGGCCCAACGCCGGGCACAGGGCCCTGGCGGACCTGGAGCGCCGCGCGCCCGTCTTCTCCCTCGTCACCCAGAACGTGGACGGCCTCCACCAGGAGGCCGGCAGCTCGAGCGTGGTGGAGCTGCACGGGAACATCCGCCGCAGCCGCTGCCCGGTAGAGAACGTCACCGTAGAGCCGGCCGAGATCGACCACCTACCGCCGCTCTGCCCCAACTGCGGCTCCCCGCTCCGGCCCGACGTGGTGTGGTTCGGCGAGGCCCTGCCGGCCGACGGGCTAAGGGTGGCCTCGGAGGCGGCGCGCTCGTGCGACGTTTTCCTGAGCGTCGGGACCTCGGGGCTCGTCTACCCGGCGGCTTCTCTACCGTACGAGGCCCTGGAGAACGGGGCGACCTTGGTCGAGGTCAACCCGGACCCGACGCCGCTCGCGCCGCACGCGGACTTCGCGGTGCGGGGGAGGGCTGGCGAGGTGCTTCCAGAGCTGGTACGCGCGGCTTTCGGCTGACCCGCTGCGTTCGCGTAGCCCGGCATCGCGCGAGGTGGACAAACGCCTCCCGAATGCCCGGGGCGAAGCGACGACCGACGAAGGCAGGAAACGGTGGGCGTTGTGGTGCCTTTCACCGTGTTGGCGGCTACCGCCCATAACCTTAGCGCAGCTATCCGGAAGGAGAATGGACTATGGCGGTTGAGGACCTACGACAGAGCCCGATGATGGGGCACATGCTGGACGCGCTGGAGAACGGGGAGGACATCGGCCACTACGGCCGGCTCGTCTTCGCCATCATCGGGCGCCACTTCGTGGACAACGACGAGCTGGTCCGGCTGCTCGCCCAGGACCACGACGCAGACGAGCGGGAGATAAAGGCGCTCGTGCAGCAGGTCGAGGAGAAGGGCTACAGCCCGCCCAAGCGGGATAAGATCCTCGAGTACCAGGGCCAGCAGGACTTCCCCATCTGCCCGAACCCCGACGACCCGGACGCCTGCAACCCCTACCAGGAGCT
>JAUJMB010000317.1 GCA_030447045.1 Rubrobacteraceae bacterium
CATGAGAGAAGACATGCAGTACATAAGCGGGGTTTTGGACGAGTTGGAGGCGATCGTTCAGGACGCCTCGGGTGTGCCGATGCGCAAGGGACGGGCGGTCGTGGACCGTTCCGACCTGCTCGTGATGCTCGATGAGCTGAGGGCTTCGTTGCCCCGCGAGTTGGCCGAGGCCGAGGCGCTGCGACGGGAGTGCGGGGTAATGGTCGCCGCCGCTGAAGAGGAAGGCCGGCGCATCGTGGAGGAGGCCCACCACCGGGCGAACGCCCTGGTACCCGAGACCGAACTCTGCCGCAGGGCCGAGCGGCGTGCGGGCGAGATCATCGACGGCGCCGAGCGTTACGCCGAAGAGGTCTCCAGCGGCTCCGAGGTCTACAGGGACCGCGTCATGGGACAGCTCGAGGACTGGTTCCAGGATTCCCTGGTCTCGGTCGAAGAGTCCAGGCAGGAGCTCAGCGGCGTCCCCGTCCACCGCCCGAACCCCCAGACGGAGCCCAAGCCCGCCGAGGATCAGGACAACGACCGCGGCTGGCGGGCAAGCTCGGCCTAGCCGAAGTTCCGCCGCCCTCTCTCTCGCGGCGTAGCATGGCTTCGGGCCTACGGCCTCGTCACCCTTCTTTTCGGGCGTAGCCGGCTACTCGCCGGATCAGGCCCTCCCCGCACCGATATCTCCGACCCCTCGCAACGGTGCCCGTCGCGGTGGCGTGCCTACTCTTTAGGTGAGGCGATGTCGTCGAGGGCTTCCAGGCGGGCGTTCAGCCCGTCCAGGGACGCGTTGAGGGCAGCGACCCGTTGGGCGTTGTCCGCGTCTATGGAGATCCTGACCACCTTCGCCCGTAGATCCAGGAACTGGCTGGAGGTTGCGGATATGTCCGCGTCGGCCCCTCGTATGCGCCCCTCGAGTCGCCGGAGGTTCTCGTCCCTCTCCCCGGCCTCCGACCCGGATTTGCCGCGCAGTTCCCTGACGGTCTGCGCCGCCCTCTCCCTCTCGAGCGCCACGTCGACGAGGCGGTCTGCGGCGGCGTGCAGCCTTGGCACGGTGTCTTCGAGGACCGCCCGGGTTACGTCGTCGGAGGCCTCCACGGCGGCCACCACCTTGCGGTACTCCGCGAGCGCGGCGTCGACCCTCTCCCTGGTCTCGCCGCGGGGAAGCCACCGGGCCCGACGCTCGGGGGAGAGGTCGCGCGGCTGCTGGACCGTCGGCTCCTTCCTACCGAGGACCCGGCTCTGGAGAAACGGGTCGCGCGCCCCCAAGAAGACCAGGGCCGCGTAGGTCGCCAGGGTCAGCGGCGGCGCCCACCACGCGAGCGTCGCGACGAAGAAGACGAGCCCGATCGCCAGCACCACGAGGTTCATGGGTCGCAGCGCGGCGGCCCGTACCATCCGGCTCCGCTCCTGCGGGGAGAGGCGAGTACCCGAGGGGACGTCGGGCGTTCGATCAGGCGCCGGCGGCATCACTGGTTCCCGTGCGCGTCAGCCGGACCCGGCCCCCGCGCCTTAGGGCGAGCGCCTGCGAGGCGTTGCCCCTGTTGACACACAGGCTCAGACGCCAGTGAGAGTCCGGCACGAGCACCAACTCACCCGCCTTGGACGCCCCGAAGGTCTCGACGTAACGAACGGACATTTGTCCGTCTCCGGCGTCTATCCTGAGCCAATCGCCGTATTCTAGCCCCGAATCCGCGTAGGCGATCGAGAGCCTCGCGTTCCCGAAGCGGTCGATCGAGATGATCCCGGCCTCCAGCGCCTCGCCCGGACTACCGGGGTCTCCCGGCGCTTCCGGGCGCACGAGGGAGGCCGGAGGGTGGCTCCGGCCGAGCCGCGCCAGGGGCGTGCCGGACGCGAGTTGGGCGGTGGCCGGGGAGAAGACGTCCCGGCCGTGGAACGTGTTCGAGACAGGGTGGACATGGTAGTCGGGGTTGTCGAGCACGACCGCCTCGGCGACGCCGCCAAGGGCGTTGGCGGCAGGTATGAGCAGGCCGTTGTCGGGACCGACGAGGAGCGCGTCGCGTTCCGTTCTCAGGGCCACGGACCGGCGCTCCGTCCCGACGCCGGGGTCTACGACGGCGAGGTAGACGGCGTCGGCGGGCATGTAGCGGGTGGCGTGCTCCAGGATCTCGGCCCCAACCTCTACCGCGAAGCTTGGCACGTCGTGGGTCAGGTCCACGATCGTCAACCCGGGTGCGAGGCCGAGCATTACGCCCTTGCACGTACCGACGAAGTCGTCGGCAAGGCCGAAGTCGCTCAGAAAACATACGGGCCTCATGCCCGTAGTATAAAGCTCCGCTTCGTCCGGGCTAGAGGTACCGGCTCTCAGGCATCAGGAAAAAGTCCACCGCCGGAGACCACCGCGCCCTCGACGCGTTCGCCGGCCATGAACGAGGCGGCGTAGTTAGTGGTCGGGGAGGCCTAGACCGGGG
>JAUJMB010000318.1 GCA_030447045.1 Rubrobacteraceae bacterium
GTCCAGAAGGTCACCCGCGAGGAGGACGGCGAGGAGGAGACGGTCGAGGAGCACCGCCTCGTCGGCGACGAGGCCCTCAGCCGCGACGAGGCGGCCGTGGTCACGGAGTCCTTGCGTGGCGTCGTCGAGCGGGGGACGGCCAGCTACTACCACGACCTCGAGGCCGAGATAGGTCGCCCGGCCGCCGGCAAGACGGGCACGAGCAACGAGTTCATAGACGCGTGGTTCGTCGGCTTCGTCCCGCAACTCTCGACGAGCGTCTGGGTCGGCTACCCGAACGAGCGCCGCTCGATGGTCAACATAAACGGGCTGGAGGAGATCAACGGGGAGAACTATCCTCTGGACATCTGGTCCCTCTACATGCAGGGCGCCGTCCAGCAGTTCCCCGTCCAGCAGTTCGACACCCCGAGCCCGGATCTCGCCCTCGAGGTCAAGACCGACGGCCGCACCTACGTCAAACCGCCCCCGCCGCCACCGGAGCCGGAAGAGACTACCGACGAAGAACCCACGGACGGGCCGGCCGACGAGGACCCCGGCGCGGCGGAAGAAGGCAACTTCCCCGGTATCTTCGGCAACGACGGGCAGATCTTCGAGGAGGAGCCGGTGGAGTCGCCTGCCGGGCCCGTCACCTCCGAGAACCGGCGCGGCGCGGCCCCCGAATCGCCCCCGCCGCCGAACGGTCCCCGCGGGCAAGGCAGGGACCCCGCCTCCCCGGCGCCGGCCTTGGCCTCACCCGCCGCCGAACGCTCCGAATAGCGCCGCCCGCTCCTTCGGGTGTTGGGGCTCCCCACGGTCCCCGGACCGGGCAGGCTCGGGACCGTCGGGCCCACGGTTCGTCTGGCGGAGGGTGACTAAATCCCGGCGAGCGCCGCCAGCACCTCGTCGTGGACGACGCCGTTGGTGGCGATCAGGCCCCTCGAGTCCACCGTCCAGGGGGAGCCGTCGAGGTCGGTGGCCCTGCCCCCGGCCTCGGAGACGAGGAGGACCGTCGGGGCGTAGTCCCACGCGGTGTTGCGGGTGCCGACGGAGACGTCGAGGTAGCCGGCGGCCAGCCACGCGCCCCTGATGCCCGCGCTGCCTAGAGCCCTGAGCTGCCAGGAGTCGAAGAGGACCTTCTGCAGGCCGGGATCCCGTGGCCCATCGCCGCGCAGCGAGAGGTCCGCGCCGACGACGGAGTACTCCAGGCTCCCCGTCTCGCTCACGCGCAGGGGGATGGTCTGGCCGTTTGTCTCCCTGAAGGACCCGCCGCCGAGCCGCGCGTGGTAGAGGTCCCCGATGCGGGGGGCGGCCACGGCGGCATGGGTTACCTGCCCGTTCTCCAGTACGGCGACGCAGGCGCAGTACATGGGGTTGGCCTTGGTGAAGTTGGCCGTCCCGTCCACGGGGTCGAGCAGCCAGGTGCGTCCGGCGGCGGAGATCTCACCGCCCTGCTCCTCCGACAGGATGGCGTCCTCGGGAAAGCGCTCCCTGATGGCCTCCACCATCAGCTTCTCGCAGAGGAGGTCGACCTCCGTTACGACGTCCTTGGGGGCCTTCTCGACGATCTCGCCGACGTTCTCGGCACGCGAGAGCTGGAGCTCTCCGGCCCGGCGGGCGATGTCGCAGGCGAACTCGTGTACTTCTATGGAATCGTTCATGCCGCCCAGTCTACCGGGGTTTAGGCGGCGGTTCTCGTAAGGCCCTACCCGCCACAAGCAATCGGCCCCCGGCCTCCCGCATCGGGGGACCGGGGGCCGAAGACGAAAGCGTGGTTCTCCGTCTAGCGGAGGTACTCGCGCAGGTTCTGGGTGCGGCGCTGCTCGCGCAGGAGGTTCAGGGTCTTCATCTGGATCTGGCGCACCCGCTCGCGCGTGATGTCGAACTCGCGGCCGACCTCTTCGAGCGTGCGCGGCCTGTCGTCCTTCATCCCGAAGCGGAGCTCGATGATCTGGCGCTCCCTCTCCGGCAGCTCGTCGAGCGCCTCCCTGAGGTGCGCTTTGAGGAGAGATTCGGAGACCGCGTCCGTCGGGGTGACGGAGCCCGCGTCCTCCAGGAAGTCGCCGAGCTCGGAGGAGTCGTCGTCGCCGACCGGGGTGGCGAGGCTTATGCTGCGCTGGCTGATCTCCTGCAGCCTCTGTATCTCCTCGACAAAGACGCCGAGCTCGCCCGCTATCTCCTCCTCGGTGGGCTCGCGGCCGAGGCCCTGCACCATGCGCCGGTGGGTGCGGTGGTACTTGTTGACCTTCTCGACCATGTGGACGGGGATGCGGATGGTCCGGCCCTTGTCGGCTATCGCCCTGGTGATGGCCTGGCGGATCCACCACGTCGCGTACGTGGAGAACTTGAAGCCCTTGGAGGGGTCGAACTTCTCCGCCGCCCGGATGAGACCCAGGTTCCCCTCCTGGATGAGGTCGAGGAAGGAGACCC
>JAUJMB010000006.1 GCA_030447045.1 Rubrobacteraceae bacterium
GCCTGGAGCCGAGCTGCATCCTGACGATGCGCGACGACTACAAGAAGCTCCTGCCGGGCGACCCACGCGTCGAAGGGCTCGCCGGGGCCACCCGCCTCTTCGAGGAGGCGGTGCTCGAGCTCGATGCCGACCTTCCGTTGACGGACGGGTCTCCCGTCCTCCTGCACGGGCACTGCCACCAGAAGGCGCTGGTCGGGACGGGGCCCACGGAGAGGGCGCTCGCGCTCGCACCCGGGACGAAGGTCGAGGTGGTGGACTCCGGGTGTTGCGGGATGGCGGGGCTCTTCGGCTACGAGAAGGGCCACTACGACATCTCGATGAAGATGGGGGACAGGAGACTCTTCCCGGCCGTCAGGGAAGCGGAAGGGAGCGTCGTCGTGGCGCCGGGGACGAGTTGCAGGGAGCAGATCCGGGACGGCACCGGCCGCCGCGCCCTCCACCCGGCCGAGTACCTGGCGAGCCTCCTCCCCTCCTCGTAGGCCGAGCCCGAGAAGGGTCACCCCGACTTCGGGTATCATGGGGAAGAGATCTCGAGGTGGTCGCTATGCGGGGTGCTCTTTCGGGGGTGGGGGCCGTATACCGGGCGGCCGCGGTGCTGGTCGTCGCGGCCGGCGTCGCCCTCGCGGTTTTTCTCGTTGTCCGTCCCGAGGCCGGGTTCGTCTCCGGTTCCCTGGTGGGGGTCTCGCGGGGCGTGGAGCCTGGGGCGTACCGGGTGGGAGATTTCGTCCTTGCCCTGGAGGACGGTCGCGAGGGACCCTTAGTGAGCGTGGCGCACGCCTCCGAACCCGGACGGGACCTCTGGAGCAGCGTTCCGGGCGAGAGCTTCGTCTCGGCGGCCAGGGGCGAGGAGACCGTGGAGGAGCGAAGCGGACATTTCTCCATCGAGGACGAGGTGGAAGACCCGCGGCCGGATCAGACGATAGACGCCCTCCGCAAGAGAGATGGGGCCCTCGTCTTCTCCGGCAGGCTGCTGGGCGGCTCGGGGAGCGTGGGCTACGCGCTAACCTTCTCCGCCGCGGATAGGGACAGGCTCCGGTTCGAGGTCGAGGTGGACGACCCGTCCTACGACCGCGTCCACCTCACCTACGCGAGCGGGCCCGAGGAGCGCTTCTTCGGCTTCGGGACCCAGTACACCTACCTCGACCTCAAGGGCCACGAGGTGCCCATCTTTATTCAGGAGGGGGGAATAGGGAGGGGCGAGCAGCCTATCACGTGGGCGGCGGACTGGCGGGCCGGGGCCGGCGGGGACCCCTACACCAGCGGTGCCAGCGTTCCGCACTACATGACCAGCGAGATGCGCTCCCTGTTTCTGGAGAACTACGAGTACTCGTCCTTCGACATGAGGGAGGAGGGCAGGGTTCGGGTCGAGGTCTTCTCGTCGCGGGTGCGCGGCCAGATCCTGCACGGCGAGACGCCCGCCGAGCTTATAGGGGAGTACACCGAGTACGCGGGCAGGATGCGCCCGCTGCCCGCCTGGATCCTCTCCGGCGCCGTCGTCGGGTTGCAGGGCGGCACGGGGCGGGTACGACGGCTCTACGGAGACCTCAAAAGCTTCGACACGCCCGTCGCCGCTCTGTGGCTTCAGGACTGGGTGGGGCAGAGAGAGACGAGCTTCGGGACGCAGCTGTGGTGGAACTGGGAACTCGACGAGAACCATTACCCCGGCTGGGATCAACTCCGTGAGCGGCTGGAAGAGGACGATGTGAGGCTGATGACTTACATCGGCCCGTGGTTCGCTGACGACATCCCGGAGACAGAGAACCAGCGTAACCTCTTCGAAGAGGCGGCGAAAAACGGCTACCTGGTGAAAAACCGAGCCGGCAAGCCTTACACAGTCGAGACCACCGACTTCTCGGCCGCCTTCGTGGACTTGTCGAACCCCGAGGCTCGGGAATGGATAAAGGGGGTCATCAAGGAGGAACTACTCGGCAGCGGCGCTTCGGGATGGATGGCTGATTTCGGCGAGGGCCTCCCCTACGATGCCGTCCTCTCCTCAGGAGCCGACCCGAAGAGTTACCACAACCGCTACGCCGAGGAGTGGGCGGAGGTCAACCGCGAGGCCATCCGCGAGGCCGGTCGCGAGGGCGATGTCGTATTCTACAACCGCTCCGGCTATACCAAGAGTCCCGAATACAGCACCCTATTCTGGTTGGGCGACCAACTTGTTGATTGGGACGAGCACGACGGCATAAAGAGCGCCGTGACCGGCCTGTTGTCGAGCGGGTTCTCGGGTTACAGCCTGCAGCACTCGGACATCGGCGGCTACACCGCCATAGACCATCCCCTGATCAAGTACCACCGCTCCAGGGAGCTCCTGATGCGCTGGACGGAGCTTGCCGCCTTCACCACCGTGTTTCGCACCCACGAGGGCAACCGCCCGGGGGTCAACCACCAGGTCTACTCCGACGGAGAGACCCTCGGGCACTTCAGCCGCTTCGCAAAGGTCTACGCGGCCTGGAAGCCCTACAGGATGGAGCTGGTCGAGGAGGCCTCCGAGACCGGGCTCCCGGTCGTCCGCCACCCCCTCATCCACTACCCTGAAGACCCCGAGGTCTACGGGCTCCGGTACCAGTTCATGGTAGGGCGGGAGCTCATGGTCGCGCCAGTCCTGGATCCCGGCGAGAAGACCGTCGAGGTCTACCTGCCGGCCGGGCGCTGGGTGCACCTCTGGTCTGGACGGCGCTACGGCTCGCGCGATGGGGGCACGCGCCCGACGGTGCACGCCCCCATAGGGGAGCCCGCGGTCTTTTTCATGGAGGGCTCCGACGCCGGGGAGGCGTTCCGGCGAGAGCTGAAGGAGGGGCAACTCCTCTGACGCCGGTATACTCGGCCCTGAAGTGGGCTCGCAGAACGACACCAGAAGGGCCGAGGGCAACGAGGCTGCCGGGACAGAACCGCTGTGGTTCGCGTTCCGCGGGGACCGGCTCCTCGTGCGCGAAGGGGACGAGCCGCGCGTTCCGCGGGCTTCCGTGCCCGAAGAGCTCGGGGTAGAGACCTCCTTCAGCCAGCCCGTGGGTTCCCTGAACGGCAGCACCTGCTGGGCCGTGGAGGTGTCCGAGGGGGTGGAGGCGCCCGAGGGCGCCGCGTTCGTGGACCTGCGCGCGATCTTCGCCGCCGTGGACGAAGAGTTCTTCGCGGTGGCCGGGCGCGCCAAGCAGGTGGTGGGCTGGCACGCCACGCACCGCTTCTGCGGCCGGTGCGGTGGAGCGACGGAGCCCGTCGAGGGGGAGATGGCGATGCGGTGCGCCCGGTGCGGGATGATGCACTACCCGCGGGTCAGCCCGGCCGTGATCGTCCGCGTCAGGCGCGGGGGGGAGATCCTGCTCGCGCGTTCGCCCGGCTTCCCGAAGGGGCTACGAAGCGTGCTCGCCGGGTTCGTCGAGCCGGGCGAGTCCATAGAGGAGACGATCCACCGCGAGGTGCGCGAGGAGGTCGGCATCGAGGTCGAGAACCTCAGGTACTTCGGCAGCCAGCCGTGGCCCTTCCCGAACTCACTGATGATCGGCTTTACGGCGGATTACGCGGGCGGCGAGCTCGAACCCCAGCCCGGCGAGATCGAGGACGCCGGCTGGTACCGCCCCGACGACCTCCCGCAACTCCCCCCGAAGGTCAGCATCGCCCGGCGCATGATCGAAGACTTCGTCGACCGGTCGTCAGGATAACGAGCGGCGTGCCCCTGGCGCTACCGCGTGGGATAATCCGTAGGTAGGTGGACCCCAGGTACAACATCTCCAGCGGGACCGGGTGGGAGCGGGTCGTCGGGTACTCGCGGGCGGTCAGGCGGGGGCCCTTCGTGTACGTCTCGGGGACCACGGCCACCGACGGGAGCGGTGGCTTCGTCGGGGTGGGGGACGCGCGGGCGCAGACGGTCCAGGCGTTGGGCAACCTCAAGGTCGCGCTCGAGGCCGCCGGGGCCAGCCTCGCGGACGTGGTGCGGACCAGGATCTTCGTCGTGAACATCGACGACTGGGAGGTCGTCGGACGGGCCCACGCGGAGTTCTTCGGCTTTATCCGGCCAGCCACCAGCATGGTCGAGGTCAGCCGCCTCATCGCCCCCGAAGTCCTCGTGGAGATAGAGGCCGACGCCCTGGTAGCTGACAGCTATTAGCTCTCAGCCGTCAGCTCTCCCTGCGGCTGGTGAAGCTTCTCCGGGTCTGGCGGGGACCGCGTTCCGTAACGGAGGCAGCGAACATTGCGAAGGCCCTTGCCGGACCATAGGCCGTGCCACAGGACGGCTCAAAGGTCCCAACACCTCCGCGGGCTCGGCCACCTTTCCGAAGGCCGATAGCTGACCGCTGAAAGCTAACCGCTCTAACCTATCTCCGAGGCGCGGCCGGCGGCGTCTTCCAGGACCTCGAGGGCCGAGGCCTGGTCCATGCCGGTGCTCCGGAGAAGGTCCACGGCGGCGGCGCGGACCTGGCCGACGAGGACGCTGATCCCGAGCTCGTGACGATCTTCGAGGACCTCCGTGGCCCGTCTCGCGGCGTCGAGCGCGTGGCGGCGGGCCTCTTCGGCGCCGCCGGACTCCTCGAGAAAGACGCCGAGCGCCTTTACGGAGCGGGAGAGGTCGAGCACGGCCTCGGGCAGCTTGCCCGGGATGGCGTCCCCGCGCCTGGTGGCGTTGGCCGCCCCGCGGGCGAGGACCCGCGTGTTGATGACGGCGAGCTCTATGCGGGCGCTGGCGCCGGCGTAGAGGTCCAGGTGCCGGAGGGAGCGGCGGCGGGTGGGGGAGAGCCTGGCCGTCTCGTGGCCGGCCGCCAGGGCCTCGTTGAGCCGCCTTACCCTTTCGTCCATCTCGCGGGCCCGCAGGAGCGTCCGCCTGGCCCGTTCGGGGTCCCCGGTCTTCAGGACGGCGGAGATCTCCACGAGCAGGGCCGAGAGCTCGTCGAGGACCGGGGCGACGGCCCGCCCGACGAGGCGCTCCGGGTTAACCGGGAGGAGGTAGCTCACGAGCAGGGCGACCGCGCCGCCGACCAGCGCGTCCAGGAAGCGGTCGGGGGAGAAGACGGCGTCCCTCGGCTGCAGCACCACCACCAGGATCGCGGAGACCGCCGCCTGGTTGACGAGCATCGTGCCGCCCCCGAAAAAGACCGCCGCCGACATCGCCAGCAGGACCACGGCGGCTATCTGCAGCGTGCCCGTCCCTATGACGAGCACCAGCAGGTCGGCCACCATGAGCCCCACGGCCACCCCGAACACCATCTCGACGGCCCGCCGCGGCCGGCTCCCGAGCGTGACGCTCAGGGAGATGACGGCGGCTATGGGAGCGAAGAAGGGGCTCTCGTGGCCGAGCAGCACCCGCGCCAGAAAGTACGCCAGGCTCGCCGCCGCCGCGGACTGCGCGACCGACCACACGCTGGCCCTGAGCCGCGCCACCCCGTCCCCGAACAACGACCGGACCCCCGCAAGCAAACTGGCTCCTCTCCCGGGGCCGACCGTCTGCCGCCCCAGGAGCCCATGTTACCGGTTGGGGAGATAGGCCCCCCAAGAACCGCGCAACCGCCGTGCCGAGCCGGGCCTGCCGGCCTCCGTCCAACCGGACTTCCCGCAAAGGGCGCCGACCAACGGCCTGGAATCGGGTCGGCCTCCACTCGTTCGCTGCGATCCTCACTTAGCTCCCGCGCCCCACAACGAGGGGGGTGGGGCCGACTCTGTGTAGCCCTATCTAGGAAGATCGTCCCACTTCTTGTGCCAGCTCGCCCTCTCCTCCCGATGGTGACGCAAGCGCCCGTCCAGCGCACTCGCCCGTTCTCTCATCCGCCGCAGACGCACGCCCAGGCCCCGAGAGGCCTGATTCATGCTCCGCGAGCGCGCCGTCCACCTGATGCGCTCCGCGCGCAGTTCCGCCTGCCTACCAAGTTCTCCATCCGACACCCGAAGCCTCCTTCTCGTAACGCTCTTCTCAACAAGGGTCTGCCGATCGATTCCTTACTGCCGCCGGTTCCTCCTTCGCGCCCTAACGACTTCTGCTGATATTCCTGGGGCTCTTCCCCTTACCAACAGAGCCGTCCCGGTCATGCCGGGTATTGACGTAGTGCTTGCATTCCCCGGCACGCCACGCGCTCGTCTTCTGTCCAATGGCGCCCTCGTGCTCTTCGACAGCGCCGGCATCAGGTTCGACCGGCGCACGCGACACCTCCGATTCGGTCGTCCCACACGGGCGGGATTCTTTTGGGTTCAGGAGATTGGGGTGCTGACCCGAGTCTGGGAGGAGGCCAGGTAGCGATCCTGCGCCTTCACGCGACGTTTTTCGGCGTGATCTCCATATCATACCTCTCCGTCGGGGATGTCGTATCCCCAGGCAGCCCGACTTTTCCATGCCCGACGGTTACTCTGCCCTCCTGGCGACCAATGCCCTTCGATGATCGCCCAATAGGGCAAGAGAGGCGCCGCCATGAGGAAGGCGGCAATAGTAATATGTGATACAATACTGCTCGTGTCGTTGCACCTCGAGTAGGAGGTAAGGACCGATGGAGAGGACAGGCTAAAACAGCCGCAAACGCCGGCGTTGTGGCACGACCGGGGTTTGTCGCACGGGCCGACGATCGCCGACTCCTAACAGGGGTGGCTTCGTCGGCCCGAATATCTTTCTATCGGAACCCTCTCGCGGCGAGCAAAACCTTGTCCGTCTCGTGCCCACTCGCCAGCGCCTGCTCCCCGAGCGGACGCCCCGTCCTGCCCGACGCCCCGAAGAGCGCAACCCTCATACCGTACCATCCTTCCGAGAACGTTAGCGCCCAGGACTAGGCTCTGGTAGTATCAAACGGATGCATGTCCGTATGTGGATGGTATCGGACGATTGTCCTTTTAACGAGGAGGGCGGCGCGATGACGGCGGGGGCGGCGGCGAGGAGGACGCGGAGCGACGCGGTGGAGAACCGCAGGCGCATCCTGGACGCGGCGCGGGAGGCGTTCGCGGAGGGGGGCGTGGATGGGACGAGTATGCACCGGATCGGCCGGGCGGCGGGCGTGGGGCAGGGGACGCTGTACCGGCACTTCGAGCACAAGGGTGCGTTGTGTTCGGCGTTGTTGTCCGAGGAGCTTGAGGGCTTTGTCGGCGAGATGCGGCGGCGGACGGAGGGGCGCGGACCGGCCCTCGGACGGTTGAAGTGGTTTTTGGGGCGGGTGGCCAGGTTCAACGAGGAGAACGGGCCGTTGCTCGGGGCGATCCAGGACGCCTCCTCCGGCGGTCGTCGGGTCGAGCTCTACGGCAACCCGTTCTACGATAGGCTCAGGAACACCGTCGTCGAGCTCCTAGACGAGGCGGTGGGGGGAGAGGAGATCCCCGTCGACCTGGACGTCGATTGCCTCGCCGACACGCTGCTGGCCGCGCTCAACATAGACCTCTACCTCTACCAGCGCCACCAGCTCGGCATGGAGCGCGAGCGCATCGTCGGGGGGCTCCGCTCCCTGCTGAACGGCCTGCGGGTTTCCGGGTAGGCGCCAATCGTGTGAAAGCGGGGGCCTTCCGGCTGGCGGAACGGCCATATAATCCGCGCGTAGGCGAGAAGGAGGTCCGGTTATGGGTCGTCAGCGCGTGGAGCCAGGCCCGGGGCAGGAGTCCGTCTGGGATTACCCGCGCCCGCCGCGAATGGAGGACGTCGGGGAGAGGGTGAAGGTGGTCTTCGGCGGGGTGACGATCGCTTACACTACGCGCGCCAAGCGCGTGCTCGAGACGAGCCACCCGCCCGTCTACTACGTCCCGCCCGAGGACATCAGGACGGAGCACCTCAGGGCCTCGTCGGCCACCTCCTATTGCGAGTGGAAGGGGCGCACGAGCTACTACGACGTGGTCACGGAGGACAGGACGGAAGAGCGGGCGGCGTGGTTCTACCCCTCGCCCACGGGCTCCTTCCGGGACCTCAAGGACTACGTGGCCTTCTACCCATCCAAGATGGACGCCTGCTGGGTCGGGGGGGAGAAGGTCGGGGCGCAGGAGGGGGACTTCTACGGGGGTTGGATCACCCCCAACATCGTCGGCCCCTTCAAGGGAGCCCCCGGCACCTGGGGCTGGTAGGGGCCCTTGCCCCGCGACGTCGCCAGCCTCCGCAAGGAGTACACCCGCGCCGGGCTCGCCGAATCCGACGTCGCCCCCGACCCCGTGGAGCAGTTCCGGCGCTGGTTCGACGCGGCGCTCGCGGCCGGCCTCCACGAGCCGAACGCCATGACCGTCGCGACCGCCACGCCGGACGGCCGGCCCTCCGCCCGGGTCGTCTTGCTCAAGGGCTTCGACGAGCGGGGCTTCGTCTTCTACACCAACTACGAGGGCCGCAAGGGGCGCGAGCTCGAGGAGAACCCCCGCGCCGCCCTCCTCTTCTACTGGGGCGAGCTCGAGCGGCAGGTGCGAGTAGAGGGGGCCGTCTCCAGGGTCTCCAAAGAGGAGTCCGACGCCTACTACGCCAGCCGTCCGCGCGGCAGCCGCCTCGGCGCCTGGGCCTCCGAGCAGAGCCGGGTTGTGGAGGGGCGGGAGGTTCTGGAGGGCCGGATCGGGGACCTCGAGGCCGAGTACGAGGGGCGCGAGGTGCCGCGGCCGCCGTTCTGGGGCGGCTACCGGGTCGGGCCCGAGGTCGTGGAGTTTTGGCAGGGGCGGGAGAACCGGTTGCACGACCGGCTCGTCTACCGTCGGCAGGGCGCTGGATGGGAGATCAGACGCCTCCAGCCGTAGTCTCGGAGCGGGCTGCCGGGTCTTGCTGCTAAGATTCTTCCCGCTGAACCTTGAATCCGCGGGAGAGGAGTGTCCTTGAAGCTCGTGACGTACTCGGTGGGGACCGGAATGCCGGAGGTCGGGGTGCTGGAGGGCGAGGAGATCCGCCCCTTGGGCCACGAGACCATGGTGGACTTTATCGGGTACGGGGGGAGCCCCGAGCCGGGCGAGGACGTCGTGAGGCTCGAGGACGCGCGGCTGCACGCCCCGGTCACCGACCCGCAGAAGGTCATCTGCATCGGGCTCAACTACGAGGACCACGCTGAGGAGACCGGCGCGCCTATACCGGAGAAGCCCATCGTCTTCGCCAAGTTCGCGAACACCATCATCGGGCACGGGGATTCGATCGTGATACCCCCGATCACGAGCCAGGTCGACTACGAGGCCGAGCTCGCCGTCGTCATCGGCCGGACCGCCCGCAACGTCCCCGAGTCGGAGGCGCTGGAGCACGTCTACGGCTACACGAACGCCAACGACGTCTCCGCGCGCGACATCCAGCTCGGCGAGGGCGGGCAGTGGACGCGCGGCAAGGCCATCGATACGTTCTGCCCGCTTGGGCCCTACCTCGTCACCCGCGACGAGGTGCCCGACCCGCAGGACCTCTCGATCCGTTGCACGCTCAACGGCGAGGTCGTCCAGGACGGGACGACGGGCAAGATGATCTTCTCCGTCGCCGAGCTCGTGGCCTTCCTCTCGACCGGCATGACGCTCCTCCCCGGCGACGTCATCATCACCGGCACGCCCCCGGGCGTCGGCATGGCCCGCGACCCGCAGCTCTGGATGAAGCCGGGGGACGAGGTCACCATAGAGATCGAGGGCCTCGGCGCCCTCACCAACCCCGTCGAGGCGGAGTAGGGCACGGGCGGCGTGGACCTGCGCTCCGGCCTCGCGGGCCTCCTCCCTGACGACCGGATCGTCACCGACGCCGACGAGCTGGGCCGCCACGGCGGGGGTATCTTCACCTACCACGCCGCCCGCCTGCCGGACGCCGTGGTCTGCCCGCAGAGCCGCGACGAGGTGGCCGCGGTCCTGCGCTTCGCCAACGAGCACCGCGTCCCCGTCGTGCCGTTCGGGGAGGGGAGCAGCCTGGAGGCGCACACCATCCCCGTACACGGCGGCATCAGCCTGGACCTCGGCCGGATGGACGCCATCGTCGAGGTGAGGCCCGACGACTTCGTCGCGCGGGTGCAACCCGGCGTCACGCACGAGCGCCTGAACGCGAGCCTGCGGGAGCACGGGCTCTTCTTCCCCGTGGACCCCGGGTGGGACGCCTCCCTCGGCGGGATGGCCGGGACGAACGCCAGCGGGACCAACGCGGTGCGCTACGGTGTGATGCGCGACCAGGTCCTCGACCTCGAGGTCGTGCTGGCCGACGGGACGGTAATGCGCACGGGCGGGATGGCGATGAAGTCCTCCGCCGGCTACCACCTGACCGGCCTCTTTGTGGGATCCGAGGGCACTTTAGGCGTCTTCACGGAGCTGACCCTCCGGCTCTACCCGGTACCGGAGAAGTTCCTCGCCGCCCGCGCCGTATTTCCCGGCATAGAGGAGGCGGGGAGGGCCGCGGTCGCCATGATCCGGTCGGGGATGCACATAGGCCGGGTCGAGCTCGTGGACGCCCGCACCGTGGAGGCCGTGAACGCCTACAAGGGCACGGACTACGCCGTCGCCCCCACCCTCTTCCTGGAGTTCAGCGGCTCCGAGGCCGGCGTGGAGGCCGACGTGGCGGCGGCCCGGGACATCTCGGGTGCCGAGGGCTGCGGGGGCTTCGAGTTCGAGGCGGACGAGGCGGCGCGGGAGAGGCTGTGGGAGGCCAGGCACGAGGCCGCGCTCGCCATAACCAGGCTCAACCCGGACAAGAAGCCCATGACCACCGACGTGTGCGTCCCCATCTCCGATCTCCCCGACGCCCTCGGCCACGCCCGCGAGACCATCGCCGAACACGGCTTCGACGGCGCGATCCTCGGCCACGTGGGCGACGGCAACTACCACGCCGTCTTCCCGGTGGACGTCGAGGACGAGGGGGAGATGGAGCGGGCCGAGACGGTCAGCGGGGAGATCGTGCGCTACGCCTTAAGGCGCGGCGGCACCTGCACCGGGGAGCACGGGGTGGGCTCGGGGAAGATCGGGTACCTGCAGGAGGAGCACGGCGACTCGCTGCCGTTCATGGGCGGCATAAAAAGGCTTGCGGACCCGAACGGGATCATGAACCCGGGCAAGATCTTCGCGGGGGAAGCGTGGCCGGCGTCGGGTTAGACCGATCGGGAGACCGGCCGGTAGAGGCGCGCCTCGAGCCCGCCTCGATGTCGCGCAGGCCCGTGCGGGCCATCGGACTACTGCTGATGCTTGAGGCCGCAGGCATCGCGGCCTACGGCGCCTACCTGCTCTCGCGGGTGGACTGGCGCTCGGTGGTCGCCGCCCGGGAGGTGCCGTCGGGCGAGGTCGTCGTCGAGGCGCTGTTGCTGGTCCTGTTTGCTCCCGCGGTCGTCCTCACGCTGCTCGCGTCTTTAGGTTTCCTGCTATTGCGGCGGCGGGGGTGGCTCCTGGCGGCGATCTCGCAGGGGGCGGTCGTGGCGACGGGCCTGTGGCTCTACGCTGCGTACGAGCCGGTGTACGTGTACCCGATCATGGCCTACGCGGTCCTGATGATCCTGTACCTCAACGTCCACGACGTGCGCGCGGTCTTCTACCCCGGGGACCGGAGGCGGATCCCGCGGAGGCTGGCTTGAGCGCGCCGCACCCGGACGAACGGCTGCTGCGGCGCTTCGAGCCCGTGCTGCGCCTCACGAAGGGGGACAGGTTCTTCCCGATGGACGTCGAGGCGTACGTCCGGGCCTGCAGCCTGTGGGTCCAGCGCCCCGGCGAGGAGCCCGTCCGCGTGGTCCCGGCCAACAAGCTGACCCTGGAGACGCTGCCCCAGCAGCCGCTCGACGGGTCCGGGGCCGTCCACTATCTTCGGTTCACGGACCCGCAGAACCTGCCGGAGGGGGAGTCGCGGGGCGTGGGCGCGCTGCGGGAGCGGGCGGTCAGGGGGCTCAGGGAGACCAGGGAGGTCTTCCGGGCCGGGCGCGGGCGGTTGGCACGGGTCGGGTACGTCTCGCGCTTCGTGGACGCGCTGTACTCGATCGCGCTGCTCGCCAGGGGCCGGGTGCCGGGCGAGGCGGCGGGGTCCGCGGCGATCACGTACCAGGGGCTCATGGAGGAGCGCGAGGGCTACGCCTACCACGGCCGCGTCGCCCGCCAGGAGGGATGGACCATCCTGCAGTACTGGCTCTTCTACCCCTTCAACGACTGGAGGAGCGGCTTCTTCGGGGCCAACGACCACGAGGCCGACTGGGAGAAGATCCACGTCTACCTCGCGCCCGCGCCCGGTGGCGAGCTGCGCCCGGAGTGGGTGGCCTACGCCTCGCACAACTACTTCGGGGACAACCTCAGGCGCCGGTGGGACGACCCGGAGGTCGAGAAGGTGGGCGAGCACCCGGTCGTCTACGTCGCCGCCGGCTCCCACGCCAGCTACTACGCGCCGGGCGAGTACCTGACGGAGCTCGACCTGCCCCTGCCGCGTCCCCTCGCCAGGATCTCGCGCGGCGTGCGCGGCTTCTGGCGGGAGACTTTAGGCCAGTACGTCGGCGGCGACGCCGGGGAGGCGGCCCCCTTCCACATCCCCTTCGTGGACTACGCCCGCGGCGACGGCCTCGTGATCGGCGAGGGCGGCGACCGCGCCTGGGACCCGCCGAAGGTCATCTCCGAGCCGGCACCCGCGTGGGTCTCGGGCTACCGGGGCCTCTGGGGCCTCTACGCCAGGGACCCGTTCGAGGGCGAGGACGCCCCCGCGGGGCCCATGTACAACCGCGACAAGACCGTCGCCCGGGCCTGGTACGACCCCGTGGGGTGGGCCGGCCTGGACAAGGTCCCGACCCCGGCAGAGGCCGCCGAGGCCGCCCTGGAGCGGCGCGGGGACCTGCAGAGGCGCCGCGAAGAGCTCCGCTCCGAGATAGGGGAGAAGGCCCACCGGCTCAGGAAGCTCGGGGTCGAGGCCGCCGCGGTGCGGGGCCGGTCGCACCTGGACGCGCGCGGCAGGGAGGCGAGGGGGCGCATCGCGGAGGTCTCCAGGGATCTCGACCGCCTGCGGGCCAGGCTCGCGGCCGACGAGGCCGTCGCGGGCTCGCTCTCGGAGTATGCCGGCCGGATGGAGGCCGGGGAGCGGGACCCGGCGAGGGCCCACATCCTCAGGGCGCACAGGCCCGCGTCCGCGACGGAGCTCCGGTTCAGCCGGGTGGCCGAGGCGTGGGCGGCCGTGAGCGTCAGCCTCATGCTCGTCATCTTCGTCGCCATCGCCATCTTCGAGCAGGAGCACCTGATCTCCATGCTCGTCGTCAGCATCGCGTTCTTCGCCTTCGCCGAGGCCGGCTTCCGCGGACGCCTCGCCAACCTCGTCGCCAGCGCGAACATAGGCCTCGCCGCCGTCGCCTCGCTCGTCCTGCTCTACGAGTTCTTCTGGGAGCTCGTCGTCGCGGCGGTCCTCCTCACCAGCCTCTACGTCCTCTGGGATAACCTGCGCGAACTGCGCCGGTAGGGGGCCGCCCCCGGCGTGCCCGCGATGGCCGGACGGGGCTCCGGTGTTAGGATGGGACGCCACTGTTCTTGTACAGAGAGAGGTCCGTGTGCCCGAGGACAGCCCGCGCGAGGAGAAGAAGCACGATCTCTTGGGATGGATGCTGTTCGTCGTCTCCGCGGCGTTCTTTATGGCGTCCAGCATCCGGGCCGGGGACTGGGTAGGCCTGCTCGGCGGGGTGTTCTTCCTCCTCGCCTGCGTCGCCTTCCTCGCCCCCTACTTCGGACCCCGCAGGGGCGGTCCAAGGTAGTCGGCCGCGCGCCCGTCTCTGGCGCGGCATACCGGACCCGTTAGAATGGGGTCTATGGAGCGCACGATCCGGGTTGTGGTGGCGAAGGTGGGGCTCGACGGTCACGACCGGGGCGCCAAGATCATCGCCCGCGCCCTGCGCGACGCCGGGATGGAGGTCATCTACACGGGCCTCCACCAGACCCCCGAGCAGGTCGTCGAGGCCGCCATCCAGGAGGACGCCGACGCCATAGGCGTCTCGATCCTCTCCGGCGCCCACATGACCCTCGTCCCCAAGATAGTGGACCTCCTCAGGGAGAACGAGGCCGAAGACATCCACGTCTTTGTCGGCGGCACCATCCCCAAAGGCGACATCCCGAAGCTCAAGGAGCTCGGCGTCGGCGAGATCTTCACCCCCGGAACCCCGACGAAGAGGGCCGTCGAATACGTCGAACAGGTGGTTGGTTAGGCTTCGGGCGTCAGAAAACCGCGAACACCGGGTACGAGCCGGGAGCGTGACACAACCCGTCGACGCCGGGCTCCATGCCCAGGAGAAAACCTGTAACCTGCAACCTGAAGCCTGAAACCTACAAAATGGAGTTTCCTATGGACTTTGTGCGCGTCGAACGCGAAGAGGGCGGGGTTGCGGTCCTTACCATCGACCGGCAGGAGAAGCTGAACGCCCTCGACCCGACGGTGGTCGAGGAGATCGGGCAGGCCCTGCTGGAGCTCGAGGCGGAGGGGCCGCGGGCCATCATCGTGACGGGGGCGGGGGACCGGTCGTTTATAGCGGGGGCCGACATCGCGGCGATGAGCACGATGGGGCCGCTGGAGGCGAAGCGGTTCTCGGAGATCGGGCACGCCGCCATGGCCCTCTTGGACCGGAGCCCGGTCCCCACGATAGCCGCCGTAAACGGATTTGCCCTGGGGGGCGGGTGCGAGGTCGCGATCGCGTGCGACATAAGGATCGCGGCGCAGAACGCCCTCTTCGGCTTCCCCGAGGTCGGCCTCGGCATCCTGCCCGGCATGGGCGGCACCCAGCGGCTCCCCCGCCTCATAGGCCCGGCGCTGGCCAAGGAGCTGATCTTCACCGGCAGGCGCATCGACGCCGAGGAGGCCAAGGGGATGGGCCTCGTGAACCGGGTCGTCGGCCAGGGCGAGGCGCTCCAGGCGGCCCGAGAATTGGCGGCGGAGATCTCCGCGAACGGCCCCATCGCCGTGCGCCACGCGAAGGCCGCCGCGAACCGGGCGCAGGACGTCGACCTCATAAGCGGCCTCGAGTACGAGGCCGACCAGTTCGCCCTCCTCTTCGCCAGCGAGGACGCCAGGGAGGGCATGGGCGCCTTCGTCCAGAAGCGCAAGCCCGGCTTCCAGGGCCGGTAGCCCCATAGTCCGCGAGACGGTTCTCCGGGTCCGCTACTCGGAGATAGACGCGCAAGGGCACGTCAACAACGCGAACTACCTCTCCTTTTTCGAGGTGGGCCGCGTCGAGTGGCTGCGCGACGCCGGCCTCTCCTACAGGGACCTCGAACGGCGCGGCTTCGGCTTCGTCGTCGTCGAGGCCCTCGTCCACTACCACAGCGCCGCCTACTTCGACGACGAGCTCGTCGTTCGCACCGAGCTCGCCGAGGCGGGCCGGGTCGCTCTGCGCTTCGGCTACGAGGTGCTCAGGGCCGATGAGCGGGTCGCGAGCGGCCACACCCGCCACGCCTGCGTCCGTCTCCCCGGCGGCAGACCGGTCAGGATGCCAGAGGAGGTGCGCGCGCTCGCCAACCACCCGGCCTGATGGCCGAGGCCTCCCGCCTGAGGCGTCGCGGGCTCTGCTAGACTCGGTCGCTATGACGCTTCGGATCGACGAGCACGCGCAGAGGCTCCTCGCGGCCACCGTGGCCGGGGGCAACACCTCCCACGGCGCGGAGAACAACCTGCGCAAGATCCGGCTCATGACCGAGGCCGACCCCAACAACACGTACGGGATGGAAGACCTGCTGCGGGACGTGACCTTCGAGGAGGCCTACGAGGCCGTCTCCCGCCAGCTCGGCAACCCCCCGGACAGCGAGGAGACGCCGGGACGGGGGCGTATAGACCCGGCCCGCACGGCCGAGGAGCTCTTGAAGGCCGGCCGCCGCATCCGCGCCGTCGCCGGAGCCGGGGGCCGCCTCGTCCTCGCGACCGGGCACCCCGGGGCCATGCTGATGTACTACCTCGGGGTCGCGCGCTGGGCCGAAGAGCTGGGCGGCGAAGTGCTCACCGTGGAGACGCCGGGGCGCTACGGCGACCGGGGAGCCTGGCTCGACTGGGTGGGGCCCGTGGGCGTGCTTGGAAACCGGGCGAGCCTCTGGCACACCCACAGCCCCGAGCCCATGCGAAACGTCCTGCGGGAGGCCGAAGGAGTGGACCTCGTCGTCGCCGACCACGGCTTCGCGGGTGCGGCCGTGGCGGCCGGCGTGCCGACGGTGGCGGTGATGGACACCAACGACCCCGCCTTCGCGGTGGCGGTCGGGCGCGGGGCCGACCTGACGGCCGTGCCCATGGACGACAACCGCCCGCCCAACTCCTACGCCGCGGCCCTGGAGGTGCTCGAGAAGGGGTTTTAGCGGGGCGTCCCGGTATCTTCAGGCGCCAAGTGTCACAACCGCGTCGCGCCTTTCGTCTTATCCCTAGAGGGCGAAGAAAGGCGGAGCCGTGAGGGCAGGAGGGCGACCCGGCGACGGGACATACGATCAACACCCGAACTCGCCGTCATGGGCATCGGTCGATCTCCGGCGCCCGCGCTACGAGGCGCGCGGGTGAGGGACATCGCCCACCTCTGTCGCGTTCCCCGCGGGCTTGACGCCGCCTAGGACGGTGCCTAACCTCCATCTGTACGCTAGCGTTTGGATGGAGGTCCACGAATGAGGCTCCCCAACACCGCGCACGCCTCCCGGCCCTGGCGCATCGACGAGATCGCCCGCGGCTTCCGGCTCGAGGACGTGTGGGCGCTGCCGACGCCGGGCGGCCCGGACGACTTCCCTCGGCTGGTGCACCAGATCGCCTCGGCCGACCCGTCACGGGGCCCCTCCCGCGCCGCCCGCGCGCTCTGGGCGATCCGGTGGAAGGTCGGGGAACTGCTCGGTTGGGACGGCCCGGACGCCGGCCTCGGCTCCAGGGTGTCGACGCTCCGCGACCGATTGCCGGCCGATCTGCGCGACGCCCCACCCGGCCCGGACTTTGCCGCGCTCCCTTTCACCTCGCTGTACCTGACCGACGACGAGTGGGCGGCGGAGATCGCCAACCGGACCGTGCACGGGGTCATGCACGTCGGCTGGGTCCGCGGACCAGGCGGGCGGCTTCCGCGGCCAGATGGCCGTGTTGGTGAAGCCAAACGGGCTGCTCGGGACAGCCTACATGGCCGCGATCGGGCCGTTCCGGCACCTGATCGTCTACCCGCCGATCATGCGACAGATCGGGCGGGAGTGGCGCGAACCGACTCCTGAACCCCGTTAGGCCGTCATGCGCCAGCGATGTCAGGCAATATCGGGATCAACCCTACGTCTAGAGAGTTTTCGCGTACGGGAAGAGGACCTCTTGCAGGGCCTGCGGCCGGCGCGGTCCGTGAGCAGCGCACTCCTCCAGCTTGAGGGCCTTGAGCCACCCGCCTCCCACGACCTCCTGCAGCCCGAACAGCCTAGCCTGCGGCCGGTTTCGTCGGTGGGAGATTTCGAACAGGGTCGGGTCGCCCACGTCCCTTAGCTTGCCCGAGCCCGGGCGGGGATCCACCTCGTAGCGGGAGAGCGTTTCGCCCGCGTGCCACAGCATGAGGCTCTTCTCCCGCAGCCAGAGGGCGGCGGCCTCGTGGCCTGCCATGAGCTAGGCGATCATCCTGCGGTAGGGGGACGCTCGGACGCGTACGGTCTCCCTCAAAGGTTGCGGGCCGCGTCCCGGTCGCCCGCCTCGCCCGGCCCCGTGGGACCCGGCACGGGCTCCTCGTCCCTCTCCAGGGCGTAGGCGACGGCCTCCTCGGTGGTCATCGACCGTCCCTCGGCCCACGCCTCCTCCCACGTCCGCCGGTCGAGGCTCCCGCGGGCGGAGGCCAGCTGCCGGTCATTAAAGGAGCGGTCGGTGGCGTGGGGGTAGGCTATCACCTCGATCCCTTCCAGGATGGCCTCGGCCGCGCCCCACAGGCGCGCGGCCCGCTCCGGGGCGTCCTCGGCGGCGGCGAGGGTCGCCAGCCCCTCCAGGTAGTAGGCGACGTTGGTGCCGTCCCCGACCTCGGCCGAGAAGAGCAGGCCCTCCCCGAAGAGCTCCCCGGCGAGCGTGTAGTCGCCGTCGGCCCTGGCTATCGTCGCCAGCGTCGGTAGGGCCACGGAGACGGCCTCCCTCGCCCCTATCTCCCGGCCTAAAGAAAGCGAACGTTCGGCCAGCCGGCGGGCTCGCCCGCGGTCCCCCATGCCCAAGGCCACCGTCGCCGAGAAGCCGAACATCGCGGCGGCGGGCCACTTGTCTCCCATCTCCAGCCTGCGAACCCCGGACTCCTCCATCATGGAGAGCCCCTCAGCGTACCGCCCCTGGCCGACGGCGATAAGGCCGGCGGTGCCCATAGCGTAGTAGAAGCCCACCTCGTCGCCTAAAGACCGGTAGATCTCCATGCTCTCGTCGTTCATCGCCCGCACGCCGTCGAAGTCGCTAGTGGCCTGGCCCAGGGTGGCGGCGACGAACAGCAGCGGCGCCCGGGTGGAGGCCGGCATCCCCGGATCCCTGGCCAGCGCCTCCTCGGCCCAGCGGCGCCCCTCGCTTATGTGACCGCTCAACCACCAGTACGTCCACGACGTCCACGCCGCGCGCGCGACCTCTTCGCCCCCCCCGTTCCGTACGGCCCACGAGAGGGCGGCCCTCAGGTTGTCCAGCTCGGTCTCCAGGCGCCCGAGCCAGATCGCCTGCTCGCTGCCCCTCAGCTCCGGCCCAGCCCGCTCGGCGAGCGCCAGGTAGTATCGGGCGTGCCGCCCCCTGGTCTCCTGGTCGCCCCCCTCTTCGAGTTTCTCGAGCGCGTACTGACGGACCGGCTCGAGCATCCCGTAGCGCACCCCGCCCCCGTCGGCGTCAGGGCCGGCCGTTACGAGGGACTGCTCCACCAGGCCTTCGAGAAGGTAGATCACGTCCTCCGCCGGCACGCCCCCGGACGCCCCGACGGCCTCGGCCGCCTCCAGCGTGAACCCCCCGGCGAACACGGAGAGCCGCGCGAAGAGCTCCCGCTGCGTCCCGTCGAGCAGGTCGTGGCTCCAGTCCAGCGCCGCCCTCATCGTCCGCTGGCGCTCGGGCAGGTCCCGGGCCCAGCCCGCCGAGAGCGCCCGGTCCAGGCGCGAGAGCAGCGTCGCCGGGTCGAGGAACCTCACCTTGGCCGCGGCGAGCTCGAGCGCGAGCGGCAGCCCGTCGAGCCTCCAGCAGATGGCCGCCACGGCACCTGAGTTCTGGGGGGTGAGGGAGAAGTTGGGGGAGGCGGCCGTTGCCCGCTCGACGAAGAGGCGCCCGGAGGGGGCGTCGATGACCTGTTCGGGCGCGGGCGAGAGGGTCGAGGCCGGCAGCGCCAGGGGCCCGACGGGGTACTCCTGCTCCCCGCGCACGCGCAGGGGCGCCCGGCTGGTCACGAACACGCAGAGGCCGGGGCGGTCCTCGATCAGGTCTGCCACCTCGGGCGCGACCCCGAGCAGGTGCTCGAGGTTATCCAGCACGAGCAGGAACTTCTTGTCCTTCAGGAAGACGCGGATGGCCTCGCGCGGCGTCCGGTGCTCGGCCTCCCGCAGGCCGAGGGACTGCGCGATTGTCGGCAGGACGAGCGCCGGGTCCCCGAGGGAGGCCAGCGCCACGAAGACGACGCCGTCAGGGAAATGGCCCGCGACCTCCCTGGCCGCCTGCAGGGCGAGGCGGGTCTTGCCGACCCCGCCGGTGCCGGTGAGCGTGAGCAACCTCACCCCGCGGTCCTTGAGGAACAGCCCGATCTCCTCCAGCTCCTGCTCGCGGCCCACGAGCGGGGTGCGCGGCCCGGGGAGCGTGGGCTCCGGGACAGAGGCGGGGACCGCCGCGGAGGAGACGGGCGTCTCGGCGCCCCGGCGCGGGATCGCGGCCTGGAGAGCCCCGCGCTCCCCCTCGCCCAACCCGAGGGCGTCCGAGAGGGAGCGGACGGTGTGGGGGTAGGGGCGCCTGCGCTCGCCGCGCTCCAGGGCGCTGACGGCCTTGGCGGTGAGCCCCGCCCTCTGGGCCAGCTCCTCCTGCGTGAGCCCCGCGGCCTCCCTCAGCCGCCTGAGCCGCTCGGCAAACGGGGCCTCTTCTCCGGGCATGTGGGGGAAACCTCCTGGCGATCTCTGTCGGCATCGCGTCGCATCGGGGCAGGTTAACAGACCGCCGAACGGCGGCACCTCCCCCAAATGGGCTAATTAAGCGGTCTCCGCCGCGGCAGACGCGCAGGACCGGACGGCCCACCACCGTCGTCCCCGCCGAACTGTGGGGGTGGCGTGGGGGCAGTGTGGATGGCCCGCCCGTGGGCGGGGCGGCAGACTAACGGCCAGAGAGCCATTCGACGAGAGGAGAGGCGCGATGTTCACGGCACTGGATTCCACCCTGGCGTACGGGCGGCGCGAAGAGATGGCGCGAGAGGTCAACTCGGGACGCCTCGATACCGGGTCGCGGGCCGCGCGGGGAGGCCGCCGCAGACGATGGTCCCTCCGGCTGCTCCGGGCCCCGTCGGCCGTGGAGGCGGCGGGGGCGAACAGCGCCTAGAAGACAGACGGTACCGCCCGATACGGCCCCTCGGGCGCCGCGGGCAGGGACTTGAAGGGCGGGAAAAGGAGAGACGGTGGAGGCAAGGGCGAACACGCAGAGAACGGGCGCCGCTTACGTCGGGCCCGGCGAGGGACGGGCGGTGTGGGTGCTTGGCGGACAACTCCTGACCTACAAGGTCACGGCGGAGCAGACGGGCGGCGCGTACTCGCTCTTCGAGGGGACGGTGCCGCCAGGGGGCGGCGCGCCGGCCCACATCCACCACAGGGAGGACGAGAGTTTCTACGTGATCGAGGGTGAGTTCGAGTTCTCGCGGGACGGCGAGACCATAAGGGCTGGGGCAGGCTCCCTCGTCTACGTGCCGAGGGGCACCCTGCACGCCTTCGAGAACGTGGGCGAGAACGCCGGCACGCTCCTCCTGAGCCAGACCCCCGGAGGCCTGCACGAGCGCTTCTTCGAGGAGGTCGGCGAGGAGGCCACCGACAGGGCCAGGCCGCCGGTCCCCGCGGGCCCGCCGGACCTCCCGGCCCTCGTGGCCGCCGCGGCCAGGTACGGCACCGAGGTACCCACCCCGCCCGTCACCTAGGCACGAGCAAAACCACACCGCAGGGCCCCCGGCCCGCGCCACGCGGCCCCGCAGCCTGAGCCCTGGGCCACGGTAACCGGCCGCCCCTGGTCGTCCCGCCCGATATGCGCGACGGCTTCTCCATCCGGGACGACCGGACGCACCACGCCCGTACCCTCGGCGCGACGGCCGTCGCGCGCCGCGCCGCCCCCAGCGTCCCGGACGACCCGAAGGGGCCACTCGGGCGTCCCCCGGCCGGGGCCCCGTTCGCCGATCCCCGGTGGCCGGGCGAACATCCACCTTCTCAACGCCCGAGAGCCTCCGACTACCACACTTGCCCCACGGGGGTGGCCCGTAGGTGAGGTGTGGGGGCTGTGTGGATGGTCCATGCATGCCCCCGGCGGCAGACTCGGATAGGACAAAGCGAACGAAAGGATCACGGTATGGTGAAGGGGACGAGCCCGAGGATGGGGTGGATGGGTAGGACGGCGGCTTGCTGCGTGGTGCTCGCGGCGCTCCTCGCCTCGGGGGCGGTGCTCGCCGCGGTAGCGGGGCCGGCCGAGGCCGCGTTCGCGGGGGGCAACGGCAAGGTCGCCTTCTACCGCAGCGGCGACGTGTGGACCATGAACACCGACGGCACCGGCGCCACGAAGCTCACCACCAACTACAACGCCGAGTCCAACCCGGCCGTCTCGCCCGACGGCTCGCGCATAGCCTACGAGTTCCTGCGCGGCATCTGGGTGATGAACGCCGACGGGACCGGCGGGAGGATGCTCACCGACGGATCCGTGGCCACCGACGAGGACCCGGCGTGGTCCGCCGACGGCACCAGGATCGCCTTCTCCAGGAGCGGCGAGGACGTCTGGGTGATGAACGCCGACGGCTCCGGCCCGACGAACCTCACCAACACGCCGGGCACCAGCGACGACGAGGTCGAGCCCGCGTGGTCCCCGGACGGGACGCGGATCGCCTACACCCGCATCGGGTGCGAGCCCGAGCGGCGCGGGGCCCACTGCGTCTTCGTGATGAACGCCGACGGGTCGGGCCAGACGAACCTCACGCCCGAAGGCTCGCTCGCCCAGTGCCCCAACTCCCCCGGCTACTTCTTCAACGGGGCCAGCCGCAACCCCGCCTGGTCCCCCGACGGCGGGAAGATCGCCTTCGCCGGGCCCGTGATCTGCCCCCACAACATGGGCACCAACATCTGGGTGATGAACGCCGACGGCTCGGCCAAGACCTCCCTCAACAACGACAACGGCTCGAGCGACCTCAAGCCGGCCTACTCCCCCGACGGCACGCGCATCGTCTTCGAGAGCAACCGCGACGGCAACGGCAGCCCGACGGAGCTCTACGCGATGCCCGCAAGCGGCGCCCCCGACGGCTCCGCGATAACGCGCCTGACCACCAACTCGCTCTGGGACTCGGACGCCGACTGGTCCGTCTCCTCCCCGGCCTGCACCGTCACCGGCAACGGCGCCATCGAAGGCACCCCGGGCAACGACGTGATCTGCGGGGGCCCGAACAGCGACACCATAGACGGCCTCGGCGGAAACGACGTCGTCCTCGGGGGCGCGGGCAACGACACGCTCGTCGGCGCGTCCGGCAGGGATACCCTCAACGGCGGGCCCGGCACCGACACCGCCTCCTTCGCCGGCTCGGCCGCGCCCGTGGAGGCCTCCCTCGTGACCGGGTTCGCGCTCAGGACCGGAACCCCCGAGGGCGTCGCCCTCGTGGGCATCGAGAACGTCACCGGCTCCGACCGTGCCGACACCCTGACCGGATCGGCCGGCGCGAACGCTCTGGTCGGCGGCAGGGGGGCGGACAAGCTCCTCGGCGGCGCGGGCGGCGACCGGCTGAACTCCAGGGACGGTGCCAGGAACGACACCGTCAACGGCGGGGGCGGCACCGACCGCTGCGTCACCGACCCTAAAGAGACCTCGATCAGGGCCTGCGAGTAAGAGACCGACGCGAGAAACGGGACGGGGCCGTCGCGCCCCGTCCCACCGAGAAGGGAGAACGGGTTATGAGGAACAGAGGACCCAAGGGAACGAAGAGGGTGGCGACGACGCTCCTGGCGGCGCTCTTGGCGGCGCTGCTGCTGGCGCCGGTGGCGACGGCGCAGACGGCGGGGACCAACTCCTTCCCGGGCACGCCCGGCGCCATAGCATTCGTCAGCAACCGGGACGACTTTAGCGCCAACGCCATCTACCGCATGAACGCCGACGGCTTCGGACAGACGCGCCTCACCGACCTGCCGGGACGGAACCTGCAGCCCGCCTGGTCGTCGGACGGCGCCGAGATCACCTACGTAAACGCCCAGGATGGGGACTACGAGGTCTACAAGATGCGCGCCGACGGGGGGAGCGAGGTCCCGCTCACGGTCGACTCGGCCCTGGACTTCGCCCCGGCGTGGGGGCGCGGCGCCAAGATCGTCTTCAGCAGCACCCGGTCACACCCCAGCGGCGACATCTTCCTCATGACCCTGGGCGCCGCCGGCGAGCCCGTCGAGGTAAAGAAGCTGACCACCTACACGGGCCAGGATGGCGACCCCGCGGTCTCCCCGGACGGCAAGAGGCTCGCGTTCTCAAGCTACCGGGATGGCGACTACGACATCTACCTCATGAAGCTCGCCCCCGAGGGGCCGAACAACAGGCCCGTCAAGATCACCAACAGCGTGAAGGACGAAGGCGGTGTCGAGTGGTCCCCCGATGGCAGGCAGCTCGCCTTCCACGGCGGAACGGCCAACGACTTCGGCGAGATCTTCAGGATAAAGGCGGCGCCCGAGAGCCGCGACAACCGGCGCGTCAACCTCTCCAAGAACCCCAGCACCGACTACAACCCCACCTGGTCCCCCGACGGCAAGAAGATCGCCTTCCAGAGCCAGCGCACGGGGAACTTCGAGATCTTCCGGATAAGGGCGACCGACGGCGCCAACCCGACGAACCTGACGAACAACCCCTCCCAAGACGAGCAGCCCTCCTGGCAGCCGCTCCCTTAACGGACGGGCGCCCTGTAAGACAAACGGGGGCGAGGTTTCGGGTTCCCGCCCCCACCAAGAGAGGTGCAGATATGACCAAGAGCACTTATCGAAAGTGGACGGCGGCCCTGGCCGCAGCGCTCGGCGCGGCGGCCATGACGCTGACGGTGGCGGAGGGGCCTGCGTGGGCGGCCTTCCCCGGGTCCGCCGGGGACATAGCGTTCGTTACCACGCGGGACGGGGGGAGTGAGATCTACAGGATGAGCGGGGACGGCGTGCGACAGACCCGGCTCACCGAGACCCCCGGCTTCAACCAGGACCCGGCGTGGTCGGCTGACGGCGAGAGGATCGTCTTCGGCAACCGCAACTGGGACGACGTCTTCGGGATGGAGGCCGACGGCTCCGACGAGCGGAACCTCACGAACGCCGATAGGCTCGACTTCGCCGCCTCCTACCACCCCTCGGGTGAGAGGGTGGTCTTCTCCAGCTACCGCGGCGAGGGGTTCCAGCAGGACGTCTACACCATGACGCTCAGCGCCAACGGGCAGGTCACCGGCCTGACGCGCATCACCACGAACGAGACCGCCGACGACCAATCGCCGATGGTCTCCCCCGACGGCAAGCGGATGGCCTTTGCCAGCGACCGCGACGGCGACTTCGACATCTACTTGATGAAGGCCGCACCCGAGGGACCGAGGAACGTCCCCGTCAAGCTCACCAGGAACGCCGTCAACGACGTGGCCCCCGATTGGTCCCCCGACGGCACCAGGCTGGTCTTCGAGAGGGGCCAACCCCTCTCTCACGAGGTCATAACGATCAAGGCCGCGCCCGAGGGCAAGACGAACCGCGCCGTCAACCTCTCCAAGAGCCCCGCGGACGACGGGCGCCCGGCCTGGTCGCCGGACGGCAAGAAGATAGCCTTCCAGAGCAACCGGGCCGCCCCCGACGGCACGACCGACTACGACGTGTGGAGGGTGCGGGCCACCGACGGGGCCAACCCGAAAAACCTCACCAACGCCCCCGGCAACGACACCGACCCCGCCTGGCAACCGCTGCCGTAGCCGCGGCGCCCGACGCTACCTGATCCCCACACCTCCCCCACGGGCCCCGGTCCCCTAACAGGTCCCCCGGCGGGCCGGCCGCGGCCGATGCTGTCTAGCGCGGGGCCATCCTTATGGCCCCGTCCAGGCGGATGACCTCGCCGTTGATCAGGTCGTTCTCGACGATGTGCCGGACGAGCGCGGCGTACTCCTCCGGCCTGCCGAGCCGGGAGGGGAACGGGACCTGGGCACCGAGGGACTCCCTGGCCTCTTCCGGCAGGCTTGCCATCATCGGGGTGTCGAAGAGGCCAGGGGCGATGGTGGCCACCCGGACGCCCGACCGGGCGAACTCGCGGGCTAAAGGCAACGTCATGAAGACCACGCCGCCCTTGGACGCGGCGTAGGCGGCCTGCCCGATCTGGCCGTCGAA